>JBEIFD010000112.1:0-9007 GCA_040382535.1 Merismopediaceae cyanobacterium | reverse complement strand
CATGCGCCTTGATACCCTGATAACGGTTCCGTTTGCCTTGATGACGGTCACAGATGCCTTAAAACTCTATGGTTTGGCGGGCGATCGCCGCTTAAAAACCTTTTTGGATTTGCAATTAAAATTATACTCTCAAGTTAATACCGATGAAACAGCTTTACTCTATGCGGCAACGGCTCTTTCGGTTTCCCAGTCTCCCCAGGGTTTATTTCATCTTCAGGGCAGTATGCAGGTTTTGAGCGATCGCCTGGTAGAAGGATTAGAAAAATACGGCGGTAAATTATTTATGGGTCATAGTGTAGAAAAAATTCATACTCAGGGGGAAAAAGCCACAGGAGTTATCGTAAAAAATAATAGATCAGGGGAATCTTGCTTAGAAAAAGCCGATCAGGTTATTTCTAATACAACAGTGCAGAATTTAGTGCAATTATGGGATGTTCCTGAGACTAATTTTCAACGAAGAATTGATAAATTACCCGAATCTTCAGGAGCTTTTGTCATTTATTTGGGCGTAGAAGAAGCCGCCATTCCCGATAATTGTCCGCCCCATCTCCAGTTTTTCTATGATGCAAATGGCCCCATTGGGGAAAATAATTCTCTGTTTGTCTCGGTGAGTAAAGCCGATGATGGTCGCGCTCCAACGGGAAAACGAACGATTATTGCCTCTTCCTTTGTGGAGGTCAAACCCTGGTGGCAAGGAACTATTAAAGATTATGAAAAACTAAAACAGGACTATACCAAAACCGCGATCGCCCGATTAGGGGAATATTTTAAATTAATCCCAGAAAATATTGTTCACACAGAAATTGCAACCCCTAGAACTTTTGCTAAATTTACTGCGAGAGATCAGGGAATTGTCGGCGGAGTGGGTCAACGGCTGAGAACCTTTGGCCCCTTTGCGATCGCGACTCGAACCCCCATTAATAATCTCTGGTTAGTGGGAGATTCTACCCATCCAGGAGAAGGAACCGCAGGAGTGAGCTATTCGGCGTTAACGGTGGTACGACAAATTGAAGCACAAAGAAAATGAGCTTATGATCACATTTTTTGATTAAACCAATCCAATAAGCGATTTAAAGCCCACCAACAATCTTCATCTCCTGCTAACTCCTGACCTTTCCGACCACTGATATATCCCACATGACCGCCATAGGCAGTGAGAGCTAAATCAATGGAAGGATTAGAAGCCGCGATCGCGTCCAACTCAGGAACCAGGGTCGGATCAAAGAGGGGATCATCCGCCGCATAGAGAATCAGGGTTGATTTTTCTAAATGGGGTAACAGAGTTAAGGCACTGCTCGCCCGATAATAATCCGAAACCGAGGCAAATCCTAAACGAGAAATCACTAATTCTTGATCAAAACCCCAAATACTATTAGCTCTTTCAATGGCTTCTGGATCAATCTCCTGGGGATGAAAACGATGGAGATTCCACGCCAATTTTTTTAATTGGTTGCTAATGGCTCTTTCCATATATTTTCCGTAGGGATGGGCCACCAAATAGGTCAGCGATCGCTCCGAATCCAAGCTCGGACAAATCACTGCTCCCCCTGCAATATCCGAATCTAACAATCCAAGCTCAGAACTCAGTGTTTGAGCCGCCTTAATGCCCCAGAGAGCCAATTGTCCCCCCAAAGAATAGCCCGCTAACCAAAAAGGAGACGGACAGCCCATTTGTTTTGCTTGGGCTGCAATTCGGACAAAATCTTCCCCTTCGTATAAACCATCCGAGGTCAAAGTAGGAGAAAGTTCCGCCGTTTTTCCGTGAGCGCGCCAGTCAAATAAAACGACCGCATAACCCTGAGAAAAGGCTTTTCGTCCTAATAAGCGTAGAAACCACTGATTATCTAGATCTCCCGTAATTCCATAGGTTCCGACTAAAGTTGCCTTCGGCTTTTCGGGAATCGCAATCCAACCAAAAATGGGAACATCATTGGCTCCCTGGAAAATATGGTCTTGATAGGGCGGTTCGAGGTGGATGGTGCTAGTTTCCCAACGACGACTGGCTCTCCAGACACCATAGAGGGTCATGGAAACCCCATTTTTGAGAAACCAGGGAGGAATAAAGGAGGGAAACATGATTTTATGTTGGTAAGCGAATAAGGAGCAATGAGTGTATCTCCCTCTACCATCAAATGACGATCCCTATTTTGTTTTGTCCTTAGATAAATCTAATAAAATGGGAGGGATAAATTTTTTGATCATTTCTTTAACTTCATCTGATGCGGATTTTTTTTCGGTTAAATCTTCATCAGGACGCGCTTTAAATACTGTTGAATGATCATAACCACTCACTTCTTCGGCGGGTCTTCCATTACTATAGTAATAGAGTGCCAAGGATTTGCGGGTTCGATCTTCAGGGCAGGTGAGGGGATCGGGATGACCATGATAGGAAAAGTCAGTGGTACTAAAAATCACACAACGATTAAAAATTGGCAAGATTTTTTGATGGCATTCCTTCAATTCACTATCCCACAATTGCAGATGTCCCCCATATTCTTCTTCCCAATTCTTGTTGAGATAAATAAGCAGATTTAAACGCCTGTCTAACTTGAGACGTGTATGTTTATTAAAATCAACGTGGAGTTTTAAATAGCCACCGCTTTCAATTTGATGTAATCCTCCACCAACGAAATGAGGATCGGGAATAATACCATCAATTCCTGTCAATTTTTCCAAAAAATCGATAAAAGTTGAAGAATTAAGCTGATAAAGTAGAAATCTGATCGTTTCTCCCATCTGTAACTCAGAGGTGGAAGCCAATTTTTTTTCTGATTTATTCTTAAAACTTTGCCAGTCGATCGCGCCAGGCTTGGGAAATTCCTCTAGGATTTGATCTAAAATATGTGTCGGCAGAAAATCATCAATAATAATATGGGGAAAGGGTTCTGCATTCAGATAATCTTGATGATATTTAGCGGCAAGACCCTCTAGGTATTGAGGATCAAGAGAATATGCGAGTTCGGATTGTAACATTTTGGTTTCTCACTTAATCAATAAAAATTAAAGTAATCATTTTTACGTCTTGCCGACGAACTATCAACAAACAGAAGAGTAAAATTTTCCCAAAGCTTACTAGTAAAGTCTGGCTAAGAGAACTATTTTGACCCAAAAATATCATTAAACCAGCTAATAGAGATAATAACACAAGAATAATCGATCTCCACGTTGTCTGATTTTGAGATTGAGAAGCCTAAATAATGCCAAACATTAACTTGACAGGCAAAAAGGAAGCTCAAGGTAAGCATTACCGAATCACGAAAGCACAGATCAGAAAATTTAGATTTTTGATCCCAGTGAAGATGACTAAATTCAGCAAATTCTAGGGAAAAAACTTAATTTAAGACATTTTAATCGCAATACTTGCCTACCATTTAATCAAAACACTAGGTTCTTTTTGGATTGGTAAAATATCCAATGAATCTAAGGTGGCACAATACTTTAAATCCTCATCGCCATTTAATCGCAATAATCGTTGGCCATGACTAGCTTTTTCAAATAGTCCTAATAAATTATGTTGCCATTGCTGATAAAGGGCGATCGCGGCAATCACTTCATCATTTCCAACGGCTACTTCTTCTGTTTGTAGGACTAAATCAGCGATCGCACCTGCACAGACCGTATCTTCGAGGGAATAACCACCTTCCCAACCTGACCCTAATAACCAAACGGTTTCGGGTTGCTTTTCTAATAAATAATTAACAGCCGCTTGACGATTAATCATGGCCGCTGTAATCACGGAATTCGCTAATTCAACTCGTTGTAAAGCCCTAGTTCCGTTGGTTGTTGTCAAAAAAAGTCGTTTATCGGCCATCAGTTCTGCCGTGCAGTCTAGGGGAGAATTGCCTAAATCGCATCCTTCTACCTTCGCACCGCCCCTTTCTCCTGCTAATAAACGTCTTTCGCTCGGCCATTGTTCACTCACCTCCATTAATTCTTCTAGGGAGCTAAAGGTCTGGACGGCCTCTGCGCCAACTTTCAGAGCCGTTGCGATTGTACTCGTAGCACGAAGAACATCAATTACCACCGCACAGTCAGGAAGGGTATCAGGTGGGGTTAGCTCAGGAGTATGATAAATAAAAAGTTTCACTATGGTTAAGGTAATGGGGGCAAACTAAAAAAATCAGAATTGACTCTCTATCTTATCGGGCAATGGGATGTTCTCACACAACAAATTCTAGACTTTATAAACCAGAAAGTACGGTTATTTTTCCGCTAACATCCTTTCTCTCGTTTGGGTTCCCATAATTCTATCCTGGGGTAGATTGATGGCGATCGCGTCAATTTATTCAATTCCTAGCGATTGAGGATTAATATTAACCGTAAGAATCCGACTTAAATTAACCATACAGAGAAATGAGCCATAACCGTAATACAATAAACAGACCATTCTATAAAATTATTAATCGAGAGAAAGTTCTGGCTATTTTTTGGCCAGTACCAGGAACTTCCTAGTCCCCCTTGGGGATCTCTCTGTCAGAGAAGTGTCTGTTATTACATAGGTTTGGTGTGAGGAGTTGAATGAATGAATTTACGTCATAATGCCCTAGAGGTTCTCAAGGAGACCAGTCGGACATTCTATATTCCCATTAGTATGCTGCCATCGGGATTACTCGAAGCGGTAGCATCGGCCTATTTGTGTATGCGGGCCATTGACGAAGTAGAAGATCATCCTGAACTGGATAATTCCACGAAGGCGAAAATTCTCCATCGAATCAGTCTGAATTTACAAGCGGCAACAGAAAATTCTACCGTAGAAGACTTTTCAACAGATCTCTCCCAATATCAAGAAATTTTGCCCGATGTGACGCTTAGGGTCGGAGAATGGGCGATGTTGGCTCCCGAATCCATTGGCCCTAGAATTTGGGATGCAACGGCGGCCATGGCCGATCGCATGGCCTACTGGTCAGAAACGAATTGGCAGATTGAAACTGAATCTGATTTAGACCAATACACCTTTAGTGTGGCAGGAGCCGTCGGTTTATTGCTCTCGGATTTATGGGCTTGGCATGATGGCACTCAGACGAATCGGAGTCACGCGATCGGCTTTGGTCGGGGACTGCAATCGGTCAATATTATTCGCAATCATCGGGAAGATTTACGACGGGGTGTGAGTTTTATCCCCAAAGGATGGCGCATGGAAGATATGCACGTCTATGCTCGTCGTAACTTAAAATTAGCAGATCAATACACTAAATCTTTGTCGGCGGGGCCAGCCTTAAATTTTTGTAAAATTCCCCTGACCCTTGCCTATGGAACCTTAGATATCATGGCTCTGGGTAAGGAAAAACTGACCCGTAGTGATGTTTTAGCATTGGTCAATCAAGCAACTCGTTAAGCGATGTGAGTAAAAGCTGAGACTCCCACAAGTCTTTTTTCAGCAGTGAAGATTAGTTGAGAACTAATGTCTATAATATAACGATGACGATCAGCCCAATGCTGAAAATATCGTTGAAAAAGTCATTACTTCTGATTCCTTTATGTCTACCGAAAAGAAAATCTCGAAATTTCCCAATCGTCGTCAGTTTATTTATGGGGGACTAGCAGCAGGATTAGGAATCGGGGGGAGTATTTGGGCATGGCAACAACTTCAGCGATCGCGGCTTTCCGATTCGACAGTTCCTTTAAAGGGAGAAAATAATTTACCGAAACCCCAGGGCGATCCCTCAAATCCTCTGGTTTTTCTACGCAATTTTGACTACGGAACCATCAAACAGGAAAATGGAAGAACTATCCGTGAATTTCGAGTGGAAGCCCGCACTTCAACGCTTCAACTCAATAATGCGGTTTCTCTGATTAGCTGGAATCTCAATGGACAAGTTCCCGCCCCGACTCTCCGCGCAACCGAGGGCGATCGCATTCGCGTGATTTTTTTTAATAAAGCGGGCCATCCCCATTCCCTCCATTTTCATGGGATACACCCTGCCGAGATGGATGGGGTTAAGCCTGTACGCAATAATCAGGTTTTTATCTACGAATTTGACGCAGAACCCTACGGCGTTCATCCCTACCATTGCCATATTGCCCCCGTTACCCGCCATGTCAGCAAGGGATTGTACGGAATGATGATTATTGATCCGCCCGAACCCCGTCCCCAAGCGGATGAAATGGTCATGATTATGGGCGGCTATGACGTAAATGAAGACCACAAGAATGAACTTTTCGCCTTTAATGGTAAGCCTAATTACTATATGCAACATCCGATCGATATCAAGCAGAATCAACTTATTCGTCTTTATTTGCTCAATATGATTGAATATGACCCTGTAGTGACTTTTCATATTCACGCCAATTTTTTTCAGGTTTATCCCACAGGGATGACGACAACGCCGACTCAAACCGCAGATGTGATCACGATGGGAACGGCAGAAAGACACATTCTCGAATTTAGTTACCGCTATCCAGGCGAGTATATGTTTCATCCCCACCAAGACGCGATCGCGGAATCAGGCTGTATGGGGATGTTTAATGTGATTTCCTGATCAATTTAAAGGGCGAATGATCAATTTAAAGGTCAAGGGCGAACGCCATTCGCCCCTACTGGATTTTTTATGTTGAAATCTTAATGTGATCTTTTCTCAATAACCTCGTGATGTGATAATCTTATTAATAATCTTTTGCAATAATAATCTAACGACCTGCGAGAAATTCTGCGGTAAAGTGTCTAGATTTCAATAAAAGTAATGAAAAAATATCGATATTTATATTTTCTGGCTATTTTGATCAATATCTTGGTTCTCAGTGCTTGTAATGAGGATAAGTCTCCTGCTCCTTCTGCGATCGCGCCGAGTCCGACTTCTTCAGACCACGCGGGAATGTCTCACAGCATGGAGACTAAAATTAATATTAATAATGCGATTTTGTCCCAATTAGATAAATTAGAAGCAAAATTGGGGATTCCTGCTCTATCGAATAAAATTCAAGCAAGTCGGCCCTACGGTTCTATTGAAGAATTGGTTTCTAAAAATGTCTTGACCCAAGAACAGTTGGATCAAATCAAAGACACGATTACAGTTGAGGATATTGTTTTAGAAGGAGAAGCCAAAGATATTGATTACATGATTAAATTGGGGCTGATGAAGGGACATCTGTTGGTCGCCCAGGAACTGTTAGCCCAAAATAAGCCAGAGCAAGCTGAACCCCATATTGGCCACCCTATCGAAGAAATTTATGCTGATGTGGAAGATCAATTGAATGAGCGCAAGGTAACTGAGTTTAAAACGAATTTAATTGCTTTACAAAATTTAGTTAAAGCGGGCGGAAAAGACAAGGGAAAAGTTGATACGGCTTTTAAAACTTCCATGCAGGCCATTGATAACGCGATCGCGGTTTTGCCTGAAAAAGAACGTCAATCTCCAGGATTTATCTTGCCCGTGATTAATGGGCTTTTGGATACAGCTAACTCGGAATATGCAGCCTCCGTGTCAAAGGGAAAAATTGCTGCTCCGATTGAATATCAAGATTCACGCGGTTTTGTGATGTATGCCGATCAACTTTATCAAGGTATTGCACCGCAAATTAAAAAAGCCAATAGCACAGGTGACAAATCGATTCAAGCCAATTTTATTATTTTGAAAAAAGTTTGGCCCTCTGCCGTGCCTCCTTCTGCTCCTGTCAAAACGCCCCAACAGGTGACAGAACTGATTAAAGCGATCGAAACAACCAGTAAACCCTTAGCGGAGAAATAACATGGATTATAGTGTCGTTTTACCCACTTTCATTATTACCCTACGGGAAGGGGTCGAAGCGGCCCTAGTGGTGGGGATTGTGGTCGCCTATCTGAAAAAAGCAGGTCAGAGGCATTTAACCAAGTGGGTATATGGCGGAATTACGGCGGGAATTATTGCGAGTGCAATGATTGGGATGTTTTTTAGTTGGGTGATTCAGGATTTATCGACCGCGAATCAAAAATATGCTCCTGTGATTGAACCCTTGTTAGAAGCAAGCTTTAGTTTGATGGCAGTGGCGATGCTGAGTTGGATGTTGCTCTGGATGACTCGCCAGGCTAGGCAAATGCGAGAACAGGTAGAAGGAAATTTAAGGAAATTATTGAAACAGGATTTTGGGGGCGGTTGGGCGATTTTTACGCTGATTTTTCTAGCGGTAGTACGAGAAGGTTTTGAAACAGTTTTATTTATTGCGGCTAAATTTCAACAGGGATTTATTCCCGCCTTGGGCGCGATCGCGGGAATCGGAGTGGCATCGGGTATTGGCATTTTGTTATTCAAATGGGGCGTTAAGTTAAATATTCGGCTATTTTTCCAAGTAATGGGCTTTTTGTTACTGCTCATTATTGGCGGATTAGTCGTTAAAGCATTAGGAAACTTGGACACCGCCGTTCATGCCTTAGCCCAAATGGATCGCCAATCCGAGTCTCTTTGTTTTTACTATGAAGCCTTTGCCAAACCCTTAGACCGAGATTGTATCCTCGGCCCGTTGGTCTGGAATTTTAGCAAAGTATTACCTGATGACCGCTTTCCAGGAATTGTGTTTAGCTCCCTATTGGGGTATACCCAAAGACTTTATGTGGTTCAAGCCATTAGCTATGGAGTCTTTTTAATCACAGTGGGCGGTATCTTTTTCCAAAGTTTATCGGGGCGGGTGATTTTTTCTATGCAACCCCTGAAAAACCTAAGAAAATTATGGGCCGTGCGAAACTAATTTAAAACTTAAAAGCCTAATTTTTTCAACAGAGGACGAGTCGAAACCACATGACGATCCAATCCTAATTTTTCGGGTTCTACGCCAAGAGCCAGGGCAACTAATTGAGGCAAATGTAGAACAGGTAAAGCGAGGGGTTTCTCTAACATTTTGGCAATTTCGGGCTGTCGGGAGTCCAATTGCAAATGACAAAGGGGGCAAGGCGTAACTAAACAATCGGCTCCTGCGGCGATCGCGTCTTGGAGATGGCCACCTGCTAAACGAAAAGATTCGGTCGTTGCATAACTCGAAACGGGCCAACCGCAACACTGAGTCCGTCCACCGTAATAAATGGGATTTGCTCCCACTG
>JBEIFD010000111.1:0-9052 GCA_040382535.1 Merismopediaceae cyanobacterium | reverse complement strand
TTGTTGCTACTGTAACTCACCTTTTCATGAAGATGGATAATAATTCGGCTACCCCTCACTCATGTGAATACCGCTATATTTCTGTATCCAACATTGAGCGACTGAGTTCTAAGGTTAGTTTTATTTTGATGTTTGAACCCTCTACACTAATTAGTTTTGCTGTCATGACAGTCTCTTTTTTCTAACTTTTATCTTAATTTTAACATTTTTTATTGTCTTCATCAACTAGAGGCTACACCCTGACAAAGAGTTTGGGAAGACGGAGGGTAAAAGTACTTCCTTCATTGAGGATACTATGGACTTCAATTTCTCCTTGATGCAAATCAACACATTTTTTGACGATCGCCAGGCCCAGACCTGTACCTTGAATATTTCCCGTATTGGTTGCACGGTGGAAAGTAGTAAAGAGTTTATTTAAGTCATCAACGGGAATACCAATCCCCTTATCCTTGACTTCAAAAATTAGCTTCAATTCTTCAACTTTAAGGCTTAGGTTGATATTCGATCCTGGGGGAGAATATTTGATGGCATTGGTGAGCAGATTGGTTAAAATTTGTCGTAGAAGTTTGGGATCAAATTCCACAATCAAAGGCTGTTGGAAGTTAATTTCCTGGGTTTCTGGAATGGTAAAAATAATAGGGTGTTCACTACTACTAAGTTGTAATTCCGCGATTAAATCTCGACAAAAACCCAAGATATCCAAGGACTGGGGATTAAAGGCTATTTTTTCGGCTTCAGCCCTGCTCATGGTGAGGACATCATCAAGCAATTCGATCATGTGTTTGATACTGGATTGGATGCGTTTGAAGTGTTGTTGTTTTTTTTCTTCACTGAGGCGTTGGTAATAGGTTTCCATAATGCCTGTTGAGGAAGAAATAATCGCCAAGGGAGTGCGAAATTCGTGGGAAGCCATTGAGACAAATCGCGATCGCAGATCACCGAGTTCTTTTTCTTTTTCGAGGGCATTGAGGATGTCCTGTTCTGCCTGTTTAATATGGGTAATATCTCGAATAACACTAGCAATATGGGTCGGTTCACCCGTTTTGGGATTTTTAATAAGAAAGGCATTGCAAAGCACGGGAATTAATTGTCGGGTCTCAAAATGCCACAGGTTAAATTCGCCTTCCCACTGACTTTCTTGAAAGACAAGGCGCAACACCTCATTTTGGATAAAGGGGCGATCTTCAGCCCGAAAAAAATCTAAGATAGTGAGTTGTTGAATATTAGTGCTGGATTCTATGCCGACTAACTGTTGTCCTGCACGATTGATAAAGGTTATTTGTCCCGATAAATCGGCTATTCCTATGAATTCTGAGCTATTTTCAACGACTAAATCTAATTTTTGTCGCTCTGTTTCAATTTTTTTTCGTTGCTTGAGTTCGTCTTGCAATTGTTCATACAGTTCGGATTGTTGGATTGCGATCGCCAGTTGAACCGCAATTTGTTGAAGAATATCAATTTCTCGTTCTTGCCATTGGCGGGTTGAGGAACATTGGTGAGCAATGATTAACCCCCAGAGTTTATTATTTTGTACAATGGGAACCACTAATTTTGCTTTCACTTGAATAGTGATCAAAAATTCTACAAGACAGTCTAAAACTGGCCCTTTCTCTCGATCGCTTAAGACAAAAACTCTTCCCTGGGCATAGCGTTCATAAATTTCTTCAGGAAAGACTTCGGGGGGGAGAACGATGTCGAGGATTTTGATCCAATCTCCCTCTACGGATTCGGCGATCGCGGCTCCCGTTCCCCCTGAAAAAACCTGATAAATCAAAACGCGATCGGCTCCTAAAAACCGTCGTACTTCTTCTACGGTGGTATTAAGGACTTCTTTTAAATCTAAGGATTCCCGAATCCGTTGGGTAATTTTTTTAATTAAATCTTCCTGATTGGCCTTTTGTTGTAATAAAACCTCCGTTTGCTTTAAATCCTCAATATCTGTACAGGAACCGAGCCACATGGTTGATTCTCTGAGTTCATCCCAAATATCACAAATAGGAAGTACCTGGGCCAAATGCCAACGATAAACGCCATCTAAGCGTTTTAGTCGATATTCCAAGGAATAGGGTTGATACAGTAAATCAGCAGTAAAGATGCTTTGTTCAACGATCACACGGTCATCGGGATGGATGAACTCTAACCAACCATCAGTTTGGATCTGTTCTAAAGATTTTCCAAAATACTGCTGGGTACGTTGATTAACCTCCGTAATTGTGCCATTGCCATCGGTCAGCCAAATGAGATTGGGAACTGCTTCTGCTAAAATTCGGTAACGTTGTTGACTCTGCCAAAGTTGGTTGTCCGCATTTTTGCGTGCCGTAATATCTCTGAAAGAAACAAAATAACAGGATTGACAATCCCACATAAACTGGGAGACCTGTACTTCCCCTACTCCGACTTCTCCGTTGCGTCGAATAATTTCCATCTCAAAGATATCATTCAAGGAAATCGGAATGCCCAAGCTCACCCCGATTAATTGATCAGGAGGAAGGTTAAACATCTGACCTGCGGATACATTGGCAAAAATAATTTCTCCTGATTTGCTCAGGACGACTATTCCCTCTGACACATTTGTCATGAGCGTATCGAGAGAAAGCCCACAAACTAGAAATTCTGATTCTTCTCGCTCTAAGATTCCGCGATCGCTGGGAATGATTAAATCTGTGATGATTGGGAATTGAGACGATGGCTCTGGGACTAAATTCCTGGAATTGACTCCTAACTCAAGACTTTCCCTAGCAATAATGCCAAAAAATTGATTCTCATTATCCAGAACAGGTAAATAACGGATTTGATATTTGTGAAAAAATTGAATCAGTTGGGACGAATTTTTTAGCAAATTTTCAGCTTGGGATAGCGGGAGCGCGATCGCTGGAAATTTTAATACATCATTAACGGTTGCAGTGTTTAAATCAATACCGTCGGCGATCGCCTTCACCACATCCCGTTCCGTTAAAATTCCTGCTAGACGACCTTCCTCCAAAACAACGACATAGTAACTCTGGCTAGCACTTTTGGCCATACGCGCGATCGCTTCCCGCAAACTCGTCTCTCTCGCAATTTGGAGAGGAACTTGATCGACGATGGATTCTACTTGCGTGGAAAACAGGTTCATTGTTGTTAATCTTTTTGTAGTTCATCTATTCTCAGTTTACGTTATCCCTTTACAAATTCAGTAAAATGAAATTAAAGACAACTTTAACAGTCCTAGTAGCGTTAAAAACCCTTAAGAATACCCTTAAAATATTTAGTCTAATAGTGGACTTAATTGGAAATTTGTGAACTTCGTAGTTCATTGATCATTTTTTCAACGGTTTTTGCATCGGTTAAATGTCCATCTTTTTCTAATAATAAATAAGCTTGTTCAAAATTTTTAATCGCTTCTGAATAGATACCTAAATTTTTATAATAAGTTCCTCTTTGTAAAAAAGAAGATGCTAACTTTGAGTTTAATGCCGAAGACTTTTTGGGATTTTTAGTAATTAATTTATCGGAATAACTTTGATTATTTTTTGAGATTTTGTCGGCATTAAAAATATCAGGAGTCTCTAAGGAAGTTTTATTCGCTAATGAATTATGATAATCTTCTAGGGTCTGTAAAGGATCTAAATAGCTTTCTTGTAATGGCGATTTTTGAGTACTCGGAAGATTTGAAAATAGCTCTTTTTTAGCATTAGCGGCTTTAGATTGATTCTTGAGCAATAATTTTTTTTCGATGGACTTACTTATCTGATTATCTTTGTTTTCGGGAAGTTTAAATAGCTCGGTTTCTAAGGTTGTTTTAGTATTAGCATTAATATCTTTGAGTAAATCTTTATTGGCTTTAGAAAAAGATGAGACACGAGGGTTATCAGGGTCGATCGCGATCGCCTTTAATAAATCTCGCTCCGACAGTTTGTCATTGCCTAATACCTCATTCACTAATCTGCGATTAAGATAGGCATCCGCTAAATCAGGATTAATCTGGATAGCTTTATTAAAATCTGTCAGCGCACCAAAATATTCCCCCCTCTTATAGCGTCGATAACCCCGCTCATTATAGGCGATCGCATCATCAGGATTATTAGAAATCGGAATACGGCTAACATTCGGTTGAAAATTTTCACGAGATTTAGACGGGGGAAACTCTTGAACCAGAAAAATCAGGATCAAAACACCCGCACTCAAGGGGATGATACCTTTAAGAAGAGGAAAAGCATATCGACTAAAATTCATGAAAACTTGATGACTGATATTTCCCTTGGATGAATAAGGATAGGGCATCATTGAGGGCGATTGTGGAGGATATCTTTTCAAATGGGGATATCTACGATTGGTCAAGTTTCTTCTGGGATAGGGGGCAACACCAACTGGGGATGGATAGGCAGAAGCAGATTGACGAAAAATATCCTTTCTAATCGGATTAGCCGCAACTTTAACCCTATTTTGATCCCCAAAAATATCAAAATCTAATTCTTCTTGACGTTTACACCAATAACAGTGGGGATTGCCTACATAATGAAAATGTCGGCTTTCTCGATCGCATTGTTTAAGCTCCTGAAGCGCAACTTGTAAGGATTGTTGCCATTCTTCAGCCGTCGGTCTTTGTCGAGGATTTTGATAACCTTCGGTAAAGCACCTGATAAAACAGTCTTTTAGGCTAGGATGTAGGACACTCAAAGGAATGGTTAAGGGCGAGGGTCGAATAAATCCTTTAGTATCAAAAGCCCAGGAACCCTTACGAATTAATTCCGTTAACTCTGGTGAGTCCCCTGGCCCGATCCATTTGCCCTGAAAAGGATGGGAACCAAATAAAAGATAATAAATGACGACCCCTAAGCGAAAGCGGTCATGAACTTCAGTTTGATTAACCTGGGAAAAATCTTGGTTAAGTAATTCAGGTGGAGTAAAACCCTCTGATCCAACTAAACATCGATAAATGTGACCATTTTTAGGATTTGTCACTTGAAAGGAATCCGTATCAATAATCGAAGGAACGGCTTGACTATTAACTAAAATATTCTGGGGTTTAATATCTCCTAAAACATATCCTGCTTCATGGATTGAATGAATAATAGAAGCAATATTATGGGAAACCACATGGAGAAAATGCCAATCTATTTTAAGTCCAACCTTATTGCGTCTTCGAGGATTATAAACATCAATTAACTCCCTTCCGTCCTCTATTTTGGGCATCAAAAAACCCCTAATAACTCCATCTTTACTGATTAAAAGGGATTGGGGCCAGGCAAAGGAAATATGATTTTTCCCTTGATTGGGGTCTTCGGGGGGATGTTGAAACATCACCTTTAATTTTTCTTGCCGTTGTGGCGTGGAAGCGTGATAAATTTTAGCTAAAATTTGAGAATCTTCTGTTGTCCAGATGTGTCCTTCTCCGCTAGAAGCAATTTGTTGATGTAGAATAATTTTTTTATCCGTTTTACTACAATACAAAAGAGTCATAGGTAATTGATTGTATGAAGATTTTATTGTTTAAAAATGAATCCGAAAAATCATTAAAATTTGTTTTTCAAGAGATTTATAACTAGTTTTTTTGATTATTTTTTAAATATTTTTTTAACTAGTTGATGAATTGCAAGATTGACATAAACATCTAATTGATGAAAAAATGCGATCGCAAGGGTTCCTGTAGTATATCGAATTTTTTTTAGTAGAACACAAGAAAACTGATAAAACTTAGATCATCTGTAAGTTTTTGGCTTAAACCCAGAGCGATTAGAAGGGCATATCCTCATCATCGATCGCCTCCGTTAGTGGCGGACGACCTTGAATCAAAGGCTTAGGCGGTTCAGTAGACATGGTCGAAGAGGATACCATCATTTTCGTTTCAGGCTTAATCTTATCATTTTCGGCATTAAAAGACTGATCTATGGAAATAATTTCCCCTTCAAAGGCTTTGGCGAGGCTTTCGGCCGCTTTTTTGAGGTCATTATTTGAGTAGGCTTCGGAGGAAACGGTCGGGGTTTCGACAATGGCATCAGCAGGAGTAGTCTTGGTTGTAACGTTTTTGGGGTTAGAAATGGGGCTAGAAATTGCTTGAACTGTTTTATGAGAAGCGGTAGGAGTTAAGTCAGGTTTAGGAGAAATCGTTGAATAATTACCGTTAGTAGGGGTTGAGTTGATGAGGGGGGAAATGGGTTGAGAAACAGTCGGGCGTGGGGGGATGTTTTCGGTTTGGGGCGATCGCGGCGGGGTTTGATTAACAGGGACATTTTGACTTACATTTTGGGTCGTGGTTTGACTCGTCCCATTTGTCTCTCCCGTATTGACAATTAACTTAACCCGAATGGTTTTCCCGCAAACTTGAGCAAAAGCCGCTTCTAGTTCGGGGATTTTTCCGTGAGCAATTCTCAACAAGGGTTCGGTTTTAATGCCGACCTGAGCCGAATTTTCTTCTAAACTCACCAAATTCCCATGCGATCGCACCAAAGATTGGGTCAAGTTACTGAGTTGGGCTAACATGGCTTGCCAAATATCAGTAAGAGAAGCGGATGAATCGAGAGAAACTGACTGAACCGATTCTGGAGTCTGGGTTTCTGGACTCGGCGGAGTTTCCTGTAACGGGGTTTGGGCAACAGAGGGAGCGACGGGTGGAACAGAATGCAGTGCAACTTGACTAACAGGGGTGACAACAGCAGGAACTGCGATCGCTTGACGGGGTTGAGATTGGACAGATTGGACGGTCGAAGATTGAACAACGGTTTGAACGGTGCGACAAGCAGACGGCAAAAGGTTAAGTAAAGTAACTTCTAACCAAAGACGGGGTTGGGTGGTATTGCGTAATTGGGACTCACTTTCCTTGAGTTGTTGTTGTCCCTGTAAAATAGTGCCTAATTCCCAGCTTGGCGCGATCGCCGTTAATTTTTGCCAGGTGGGAGCCGTCACTGCGACTAAATCAGAACGATTCGGAGCAGTTTTGGCGATCAATAAATTCAGATAAAATCCCGCTAAATTTTGCAAAACCACCAAAGGTTCCCGCCCCCGATTCATCAAGTGCCGACAGCAATCTAAAACGGTTTCCGCATTATCCGACGCGATCGCGTTTAGGAGAGACAATAAATCCTGTTCTGGAACCGCCCCCACCAAATCCCAAACCTTTTCAGGATCAACCGTTCCCGCTAACAAACTTAATTGGTCTAATAAACTTTCTGCGTCCCGTAATCCCCCATTAGAAATTTGAGCCACTAGGGTGACAGCTTCATCATTAATATTAATACTTTCATTATCTGCAATTACACGAAGATGGGACACCATTGAATGCAACGGAATCCGACGATAATCAAAGCGTTGACAACGGGAAATAATGGTCGGTAAAACCCGTTGAGGATCGGTTGTCGCTAACACGAAAATAACGCGATCGGGTGGTTCTTCTAAGGTTTTTAAAAGAGCATTAAACGCCGCCGTACTTAACATATGGCACTCATCGATTACATAAACTTTGTAACGACATTGAACAGGCGAAAATTGCGATCGCTCAATAATTTCTCGAATATTATCGACCCCCGTATTACTAGCCGCGTCAATTTCGATCACGTCCAAAGCATTTCCCTTGGTGATCGCCTGACAAATTTCACAGCGTCCGCAGGGAGTTGGAGTCGGTTTATCTCCCGCAATACAGTTAAGAGATTTCGCTAAAATTCGGGCAGAAGAGGTTTTTCCCGTTCCCCTCGGCCCTGTAAATAGGTAGGCAGGCGCAATGCGCTCACTCAGTAAGGCATTGGTTAAGGTGGTTGCGATCGCCTCTTGTCCAACCAAATCTGCAAAAGTTTGGGGACGATATTTATGATGGAGCGGTTCGTAGGTCATAGTAAAAGAACGTTAAATCCATCAAGGCTAAGATTTTTAGTTATTTATAATAATTTTTAAGATAAATCAAACTAATTTGAAGAAATAAAGATGAAAATATTCTTAGAGCTTAGATGCCTTCCTATTTTATCGCATCCGAATCCAGGAAAGAGAATTAAATTCAAGGGGGAGATTTTTTTTTATTTCTTGAGTTTGAAATAGATTTCCCTCAAAAATTGTGTTTGTTATCTTGAAAATTTCTTTTCTTTTGATAACGCTCTTCTATCACTCTAGGCAGAAGATAGATAGAAACTATGAGAAAAAATTATCTCCAATAGAGAATTTGTTGGTTCATTTAATTGGAAGAATAAATGACAAAATACTCGCAGTATTTGAGGAGCAAAAATTACGACTAACCAAGGTTTAAGCAGATTGAAGTAACATAAAGGCTGAATGAACAATCGTAAATTATTGAGAGTATTTTTGGCTCTACCGAACTTGTCTTGCAAAAAATAAATGGCAAGACTAATTATTCAATAAAAGCAGAATATCACCTCAAAATCATTGAAGGACTTGCACTATAGGATTTTATAGTATAAGATGTAAAATAAAAAAATAGGCTAATTTCGAGTTGAGTTATACAAATGCCACCAAATCCTCAATTAAAATTAATGACAGAATTACTTCAACTAGAAGGAGTAATAGCTACCAACTATCAAATTATTAAAGAAATAGGAATCGTATTTCATATAAAAAATATAGAAAGAAAAACAAATTGTATTTACTGTGGTAAAGAAAGTAAAAAATTTCATCAAAATAATGAGTTAACGATACGAGATTTAAGCTTTGGAGAACAAGAAGTATATCTGAAGATTAATCGCCCTTAAATAAAGTGTAAAAATTGTGGAAAGAAATTTGCAGAAGAATTAAATTATGTACCGAAAAAAAGAACTTATATAGAGAGATTTAGAAAAAAGATAGTCGAAGAAGTTCTGAATAGTGATATTAGAAAAACAGGAAAAAAAATAAAAGAAGTGAACAAGAAATAGAAACAATGCTAAAAGAGATAGGAGAAGAGTTGATGAAGATAAAACCAAAGGATTTAAAGCGATTGGGAATAGACGAAATAGCAATGACAAAGAGATAAGGAAATTATTATGCGGTTTTAGTGGATATAGATTTAGAAAAGATGATAGGAATAGTGGGAAAAAGAACAGAAGAGGCGTTAATAGAATATCTGAAAGGCTGGGGAGAAGAGGTATTAGGT
>JBEIFD010000110.1:0-9052 GCA_040382535.1 Merismopediaceae cyanobacterium | reverse complement strand
TGAAGATCCCGATAAGTGCTGTAGGTTAATATTTTGATCTATTTTATAGACAGTTATTATTGTCTGTTAAACATCTTTAAAAAGTCGAATTTTAATTGTAATGTTGATGTCCTTTCGATAAACTAATTCTGTTCACGAAAATTTTAATTTGTGGCCGATTTACCATTCTTTCTAAAATATTTTCATCCTTGAGGTGATCGCCCTCTTTGTCTTATCGATTAACCCAGTAAAATGTTAACAATGATAAATTTTTTATCGACTAAATTTACAAACTTTTGTGAATATCTTTACCCGTTAAGCACATTACCTGAAATCAATCCAAGAATCTATTTCTACCATAACCACTCCTTAAAACCTTCGATCAACATGATTTTTTATGATTCTTTTATGCGAATATTGATCTAAGGCTATCTAATTAACTGACGCTTAGTTAACAACTTTATCAAAAAAAGTTCAAAAAAGTTTTAAAATTAGTTTATGCAACCCAATTTATTCAAATCCGTCCAGACAGACAAATATTCTCGAAATCTATCTATGCTCAAGAAAGCCGAAATTTTTCCTGTTTTTACGGTTCCAGTCCATTTAGCGACGGATTACACGGGCTTGTTGATGGAACGTCTCAATAATAGAATGGGGACTCATGTGGTCACCCTCAATTCGGAAATGTCCATATTGGCAGAAGAAAATCCTGCGGTTGGGGACATTATTCGTAAAGCAGATCTAGTGATTCCCGATGGGGCTGGGGTGATCCTTTACTTGCGCCTCAGAAAGATTAAACAGCAACGTTGTCCTGGTATTGAACTCGCCGAATCTCTAATCAAGCGGGTGGGTGAGCAACCTTCCCATGAGATGATTGCCTTTTATGGCGGCAAACCTGGATCAACCGCAAAAGCGGCAGAAAATTGGCAAAAAAAGTATAGTGATCTGGTGATTTTGACGAATCACGGTTTCCTGACTTCCGACGAAGAAGAGCAATGGTGTCAGACCCTTGTAGAAAAACAGCCCTCTGTTATTTTAGTGGGTTTGGGGGTTCCACGCCAAGAATATTGGATTCGGGATCATCGTCATCTTTGCCCAGACTCGATTTGGATCGGAGTGGGCGGAAGTTTTGATATTTGGTCGGGACAAAAAATTAGGGCTCCCAAATGGTTTTGCGAAAATAATTTGGAATGGCTATACCGTCTTTACCAAGAGCCTTGGCGTTGGCGAAGAATGTTGGCTTTACCCCAATTCGTCCTGCGCTCCATTTTTTATCAAGATAAATTAGCGAAAAAGTAACGTTGACCACTTGCCTGTCTATTACGATCGCGTTTCCCCATTGAGCTACGGAAGCAGGGGATTGGCGGCGATCGCTTCATCTAAATTGACAGATTTGAGAGTTTGTTTCCACAGATTAGTGACTTCAGGATCATTAGGGCGATCGCGTTTAAGTTCTACTAAAAAAGCTAATTGATCTTGCCAAAGATTGCGAGTTTGATAAAACTTAATTTGATTGGCTAGATCTAAACTTTGTTTTTGATTGAAATCAAGAGCCAATCGTTGCACAAAACCTTCCACGACCAAATCGTAGGCGCGATCGCGGTTATTACAAATAACAGACAGATACCAATGATAATCCTGGGAAGGACTTAAGGTATTAGGGGGTAACGCCATTGGCAAAATTCCAGCTTGTCCTAATCCTGGAACCGTCTTTTCATAAACCAATCGATCATTAGCATCCCTCAAAACAAACTCTAGGGAAGTGTTGGCAGAAATGGGGGGAACGGCAAAAAATAAGGTCGGAGAAGCGGAAGTTGTCGCTCCCTTCAACGATTCGGGAATCAGAGCTGTTAATTCCTGGGGATCAAATCGACAACTATTATTGCTTAATAAATCCCTACTCCCCCCAGGCTTACGGCGCATGGGAGCTTCAATGGAATCCGAACCAGGGCGACTTCCCCCAGGCTTACGGCGATCGGGCGCGATCGGCGCATCTTCTGAAGTTTGGGCGTGAACCCCTTGGGAGAAGAAACCTCCAGCCATACTTGAAACACCGAGTAAGACGAGTAGCCAACTATGACGCTTGAGTGATTTAAACATAGATTCATTCCCTAATGATTATTTTAAATGAAATAACAGATTCGATCTCTGATATTGTCCCCTTAATGATTCGTTTTACAGATTAACCTTTCTTAATAGGGATCTCAATTCCTGATTCTCTATAAAACTTCTATAATTGTCTTTATAAGTAAAAATATTACCTCACTGCTCTATATTAGCGGTCTCAGCAAAATATTGTCTAGGCATGACACGGGCAAATCCTTCAATATTCTTTATATATATCTTTTTTTTCTTTATATTTTTTAACACTTGTGCTTTTAAAATTCTATTCGCTCCTTGAGCAATTTCGCTTGTCCTCAATTCAGAAAAATTCTCGACAACATCAGAACTGGGATCGGCATTACTATTGGCGTAGTGTGTGGGTCATTGCCTCCCTTAGTTTTTTGATGACGGGAATAATTGGCTGGGCAAAAGAACAGGGTCGATTACAATTTTTAGAATTACTGGTCTATGATTATCTAGTTCAAAGCCAGCCTCAACAACCCATCGATTCCCGTTTACTCGTGGTCGGCATCACGGAAGAAGATATACAAAACCAAAAAAGTTGGCCTCTCAAGGATGAAACGATCGCCCAACTATTGATTAACCTCGAAAAATTTCAGCCCAAGGTGATTGCCCTCGATCTTTTTCGGGATATTCCCCATCCGCCTGGCTATGAAGCCCTCCAAAAAGTATTAGTATCAGATAATATTATTGTCGCTAATCAACTGCCGAGTTCGTCTGAAGAACCAGGCGTTTCCGCTCCTCCCCATATTCCCAAGGAACGGATCGGTTTTGTTGATTTGGTGATTGATCCCGATAATGTGGTGCGGCGGGTTTTATTAGGAGTGGGTTCGAGTTCGGGAAAACGTCATTTTCCTTCCTTTGCTTTACAAACCAGTTTGAAATATTTAGCTAATTCCAAGTTAGCGTTGGAATTTACCCCCCATTCCCTCACGCTTGGTCAAACGCAAATTAATCGACTGCAAGCGGATTCAGGGGGTTATCAGTTACCTGCATCGGAAGTGGCGGGCTGGCAAACCCTATTGCGTTTTCGGTCTCCTAGTATTGCTCGTCAAGTGAGTTTAACGGATGTTTTAAATCAAAAAATCGATCCCGAATGGATTAAGGGAAAAATTGTCTTGATCGGGGTGACGGCTCCTAGTGTCAAAGATACCTTTCCGACTCCCTATAGTTCGGTTCAAACGTCGGGATTTGAAATGCCTGGGGTAATCATCCACTCCCATTTAGTGAGTCAAATTCTTGATTTAGCTTCGGGAGAACAACGGCAATTTTGGTTTTGGAGTGTCGGCGCGGAATGGTTTTGGTTGGCGGGCTGGTCGGTAGTTGGTGGGGTTTTGACCTGGCGGATGAAGCAGTTGCGTCATTTTATCGTCAGTCTGGCGATCGCGGTGGCGGGACTCTGGCTTGTTTGTTGGTGGCTATTTTTGCAAGGGGGTTGGATACCCTTTG
Source organism: Merismopediaceae cyanobacterium (assembly GCA_040382535.1). Classification (GTDB taxonomy): domain Bacteria; phylum Cyanobacteriota; class Cyanobacteriia; order Cyanobacteriales; family Microcystaceae; genus Snowella. The sequence continues at coordinate 5,500 of JBEIFD010000110.1, read as the reverse complement.
TTCCGCCTTTATTGGGTTTATTCTTCAGTGCGGTTTTTACCCTGGCCTATAAAGTTGTTTATCAAAATTACCATGACTCCCTCACAGGAATCCCCAATCGTCGTCTTTTTTTACAGCGAATTGAAGCTTTTTATCACCAACATTCCTACGCTAAATCGGCATTTATGGCCGTTCTTTTCCTAGATCTAGACCGCTTTAAGTTAGTCAATGATGGTTTGGGTCATCTTGCGGGGGATGCTCTTTTATTCCAGACAGCACAACGGTTAAAATCCTGCCTCAATATTGAACATTTATTAGCTAGGGTCGGGGGAGATGAATTTGCGGTGTGGTTGCCCAATCTTAAAGATAGTAACGAGGTGATCACTTTAGCAGATCTTTTTCAAAAAGAATTAACCGAACCTTTTTTTTGGAAAGGAAAAGAAATTTGTATTACGGTCAGTATTGGCATTGCGTTTGATCAATATCATTCAGAAAGTGAGCCGCCTGAACTACTGCGTTATGCCGATATTGCTATGTTTCACGCCAAGGACTTGGGAAAAGCTCGCCATGAAATTTTTATGAAAGGGATGGATACGAAAGCCATTATCCGTTGGCAGTTAGAAACCGATCTGCGCCTGGCTCTCAATCAAGATGAATTTGAACTTTATTATCAACCGATCGTTAATCTACAAAGTTTACGGATTGAAGGTTTCGAGGCGTTGGTGCGTTGGCGATCGCCGTCTAGGGGACTGATTTCTCCTGATAATTTTATTTCTGTCGCCGAGGAAAGTGGTCTGATTGTGCCTCTAGGCCATTGGATTTTACGGGAGGCCTGTCAACAAATTCAACTCTGGCGACAACAATTTCCTAACCTTTCTAAACTGCAAGTCAGCGTTAATTTGTCGGGTCGTCAATTTTCTCAGCCAAATCTGGTTGAACAAATTCGTTCTGTTTTGATGGAGTTAAGCCTGACGGGAGCTGAGCTAAAACTGGAAATCACCGAAAGCATGATTATCAATAATGTTGAAGACGCGATCGCGTTACTCCACGAACTGAAATCCCTCGGTCTAAAACTGAGCATTGATGATTTCGGGACGGGCTATTCATCCTTAAGTTACCTACATCGGTTTCCCGTCGATACCCTGAAAATTGACAAGTCCTTTGTCAGTCGGTTGATGGGTGAACAGGAGCAAGAAAAATATACTCAACTAGTCCACACCATTATTACCCTCGGACATAACTTGAAAATGAACGTCATTGCTGAAGGACTTGAAACGGAAGAACAACTAAAAATCCTTCAATCCTTCCATTGTGAGTATGGACAGGGTTATCTTTTTGCGAAGCCTCTTTTAAAAGATGATGCTACCAAACTTTTGACCCACCATGTCCAAGAAGAAAATCTCCCGTCTTTCCCGTAATTATACTGAGAATACAAAAAGAAGATTTCTGCGAAAATCACGAACTTTCTCGGACGACAATCCATATTACCCACTTATACGATAATAGATGGGTCATATTAGGTAAGTCTATTTAAAAACGTTTTAAAAACGTTGAAAAAATCATGAAATTTATCACATCTATCATCTTTTCCGCCAGCTTCGCGATCGCGACTTCGGCGATTATCCCTCACGTCCAAGCTCAAGAACTAAATCAATCTCAAGCTAATACTGCTCAAGAAAAATTGAACAGTAGCACTCAGCCTCAAGGTTATGGTTGGTTTTGTGGGATTTTTCCAAACACTTGCCGTTAGATATAATTACCATTAAACATAGTTAATCTTTTTGATCGAGAGTAAAATGACGATTAGAATTGTCTATTTTTTCTCAGCAATGAATTTTAGTATCTCTCGATTAGGATTTATTTGTTTTTCTATATGGATTTTTATTTTAGTAAATCCAGCAAACTCTCAGGTTCATAGTGATGCTACCTTACCGATCTCAACGACTGTAAGCAGTGATGGTAATAGCAAATTTACGATTACCGATGGAACTCAAATGGGCAACAATCTGTTCCATAGTTTCCATGAGTTTTCTATCCCGACAAACGACTCAGTAATTTTTAATGCCTCTTCATCAATCATTAATATTATTGGACGAGTAACGGGCAATCAGTCTTCCTTTATTGACGGGTTACTTCAAGTAACGGGTCAAGCTAACTTATTTTTTCTTAATCCTAATGGAATTATTTTTGGTAAAAATGCTGTTCTTGATTTGAATGGCTCTTTTTTAGCAACAACTGCTCAAGCAATTCGTTTTGCCGATGGTCAAGTCTTTAGTGCGACTCCCTCACCAACTGATTCACTATTAACGGTCAGTGTTCCTATTGGATTGCAATTTGGAACAAAATCCAATGCAATTGTGATTCAAGAAAGTAAACTAAACGTACCATCACAGCAAACCCTCGGTTTCGTTGGAGGTGACTTATCTCTAATACGGGCCGATGTGCGCGCTCCAGGTGGGAGAATTGAACTCGGTAGCGTTGGACAACAGGGTGAGGTAACGATCAACCAGAATACTCCAGGCTACAGATTAGAGTATGAAAAAGTGAAAGATTTTCGGGACATTCGGCTATCTGAGGGAACTTTAGTCGATGTTAGCGATACATTACTTAGCGGAGTAGAAGTAGGTAGCGGAGCGGTTCAAGTATTTGGGAGACAATTAACCTTAACTGATGGCTCTTTAATTTCTTCCTTTACTGCGGGAGAAAAACCAGGAAAAGCATTAACTATTAATACTTCAGAATCGGTGGGATTGTTGGGAACAGGGAACCTAGTAATCAACTCTTCTTCTGGCAACATTACTTCTAGTGGTTTGACAACGATTACCTATGGAAATGGAAATGCTGGAGATATCAACATCACCACGCCAAAACTTACCCTTCGAGATGGAGGGGCGATCGCAACTCGTACAGAACTTATTCCTCAAATAAACACCAAACCTGTGGGAAATAGTGGAAATTTAATCATCAATGCCCCTCATTCGGTAACTTTAGCGGGTAGTTCTCCCCTCATTAATGGTAATGGTTTTATCTTTTCTGGTCTTTCTTTAGAAACTCAAACGGCAGGCAACGCAGGAGATTTAAGCTTGACGACAGGACTATTGACTTTAACGGGCGGTGCTGGAATTACTGCTCAAACGATCAGTTCTGGACAGGGAGGAAATCTCAACATTACGGCTTCTAAATCAGTTAATTTAACGGGCCAAGGAACTGATATTGTTTTTTCTCCTGACGGCACACCAACTTTTGTCCCCTTTCCAAGTAGTTTAAACGTCACCAGTGAAGGCAGTGGCAAAGCAGGAAATTTATCTCTCACCACTCCCCAATTAACCGTTACCAACAATGCAGAAATTACAGCGAGTAGCCTCAATATTGGTAATGGGGGAAATTTAGAGATTAATGCCAACCAAATCGAATTAAATAATCAGGGTAAATTATTAGCTTCTAGTGAAGGAACAGGTCAGGCAGGAAATTTAGATATCCAAGTAGATCAACTAAAGCTAGATAACGGCTCTAAAATTACCGTCAGTAGTTCGGGAACAGGAAACGCAGGTAATTTAAACATTAAAGCTAATAACGTTTTCTTAGATAACCAGAGCCAATTGATTGCAGAAACCGTTACGGGAGAGGGGGGCAATATTACCCTTGATTTGTCGGAAATTTTGTTGCTACGAAACAATAGCTTAATTTCTGCCACAGCAGGGACAGAGGGCGGTGGCGGCGATGGGGGAAACATTGATATTAATGCTAAATTTGTCGTGGGTTTCCCTGGAGAAAATAGTGATATTATTGCCAATGCTTTTACGGGTCAAGGAGGAAATATTCAGATTAATGCCCTGGGTATCTTTGGTATTGAACCGAGGGAAAGTTTAACGCCCCTCAGCGACATTACTGCTAGTTCGACTTTTGGACAATTTGGGATAGTCTCTATTAATCGGGTAGATGTTGATCCCCAAAGTAGTTTATTAACCCTGCCAGCAGAGGTGATTGATCCCCGTGACTTAATTGTGCAAGCTTGCGCTCAAGGGGGTGAATTTAGTCAAGGGGAATTTTATGTGACGGGTCGCGGTGGTCTGCCGACCAATCCCCAGCAAAATTTAGAAGTGAATACAGGATTGACAAATTTGGGTTATCCTGGCACAAATAGTATTGTTTCCCCTGAATCCTCTTTAAATAATTCACCCGCGATCGCAGAAAATACGCGCCCAATTCAACAGCAAGCCCAAACTATCGTAGAAGCCCAAGGATGGTTCAGAAATTCCCACGGAAAAATTGTTTTGACCGCCCAAGCCGCCCCCGAAACGGCCAATCCTGTGGGAGTCAGTCCCCCGACCTGTCATGATTTGTCGAAATATTTTTCTATTCGGCCCCTCTCTAGCGATTATTCTGTGGCTCGGTAATCCTGCCTTAATTTTTGCTCAAAATAGTACCCAACAGATTAGGGGAACTCCTCCCCCCCCGATTTTGCCGTCCCCCCTTCCTACACCCACTCCCTTACCCAACCCCGAAGATTTATTGCTCCCTTCTCTGCCTCATAAGTCAGGGGATCAGGACAATTTACCAACGGATGATCTGCTAGACAAAATCACCGTAGAAAAGTTTGAGTTTGAAGGTAATACGGCTTTTAGTCAAGAAGAATTAGCAGAAATAACCCAACCGTTCATCTATAAATCCTTATCTTTTACTGAATTATTACAAGTCCGCTCTGAGATCACAAAATTTTATGTCAGTAAGGGCTACATCACGTCAGGAGCCTATATTCCGCCCCAAACCCTTGACAATGGGGTTGTGATCATCAAAATCATTGAAGGTAGTTTAGAAAGCATTAATGTCCAGGTAGAAGGCAGACTCAATCCTGATTATGTCCGCGATCGCCTCTGGTTAGCCGCAGGTAAGCCGTTAAACGTCCCCCGATTATTAGAAGCTCTGCAAATATTACAACTTAATCCCGTTATCGCAAAAATCTCGTCAGAACTAGCCAATAGTACCGAGCCAGGTCAAAGCATTCTCAATGTCTCCGTTGAAACCGCCCGTTCCTTTTATCCCAGCATCATTTTAGATAACGGACGAAATCCCCAGGTCGGTAGCTTTCGGCGGGGTATGGCTCTAGAAGAGATTAACCTCTCTGGGAATGGGGATACTTTGCAGGGTACTTACCTCAATACGGATGGCAGTAATGATATGGATGTCAGCTACGCTATTCCACTGACTCCCGAAAATGGCACACTGACATTGGGTTTTCGTAATATTACGGGTCAAGTGATTGAGTATCCCTTTAGCCTGCTAGACCTCAAATCCTATTATCAAAAATATCTAATTAGTTTTCGTCAACCGCTATGGCAGACTCCCTACAGTGAATTTGCTCTAGGCTTAGGTTTCGATCATCAAACCAGTTCCAATACTCTACTGGGTTATGGCTTTCCCTCACGAGGGTCTGATCTGGACGGCAATACCCGCCTTTCTTCCCTCAGATTTTCTCAGGATTGGTTACAACGGAATGACACAGATGTTTTAGCCGCTCATT
>JBEIFD010000109.1:0-9063 GCA_040382535.1 Merismopediaceae cyanobacterium | reverse complement strand
TTAGATGCGGATGTTGCCGAAATTTTTACCAGTGCCGAATCAGTCAATGAAGCCCTCCGCTTTTTAATCACTATTACTAAAGATAATCAAAATAAAATTCAGGATTTATTGGTCAAGTAACAATTGGAAATTGCGATCACATTTTTTTACAACGATCAATTAATTAGCGATCGCCTTTCTACTCACCATATTCCGACAAAAATACTAGAAAGTCTCTCAAGGCTGCTCTGGTGTCTGATGAGCCTTCGAGTTGATGTTGTATTTGGAGAATAATCCATCTATTTTGGATTCGAGTATAGCGAGTTTCTCGTTCTCTTGCTGCAAGGTTTTCATTCTCAATTCGTGTTCTTGCTGCTGTCGTTTCCCTTCTGTTTCGATTTCCAGCGTGCCACTCAAGGCCGAGATTAACCACCAAAGACGCTGACCCCAACGCGAAGACCAAAAGACTCCCTTGGATTGTGGTGAAGGGGAAGAATGAGAAGAGGATGGTGTCCGAGTTTCCATAAAATCTTAATAAAGCCGCCACTGCATACAAAAATGTTGTCAGTGACTTTGGCAACAGTTTGAGTAACTCTATCATAAAGTTATTTTATCGGCGATCGCCATTTTTTATCCTAATTTTAAAGAGCGATCGCATTTTCGATAGATAATGGGCAATTGACAATGGATAATTATCAACTATCAATTAAACGGCGTTTTTAATAGATCACTGATAGGCGATCGCCTTTGTGTTGGTAAAAGCGATCGGAACCCTACCATGAACATCTCTCAGTCAAGAGAAAACCTTCCGACAACGACTGGTGACAGAAACGAAACGGCTCACTCTCAAATATTTGCAAAGTTACTTTCCAGCCGATCTAACCTAATTTTATCGTTGATTTGTTAACTGTTTTGATAACTCTGAGGGCTTTTTTATAGTACAAATGTTTTAAGATGAGAATTGCTGTTAGGAGCCGTCTCGTAACTCGCTAAATTCTGAAACTAAGATAAACTAGATCGGTGAATAATGGATGAGAGACAACACAGTGCCTAAACGTAATTGGTTACTTTTTCTTTTGGTTGGTTTGGGAGTTTGGAATATTGCTTTGCCTGGTAGAACCCAAGCCTTGCTCCCCTATAGTCCCAACCTGGATAACGAACAACTAGAACAACAGGGATTAGCTTTGACGGAAGATGTCATTCAGCTAGTCCGTTTTCAACAATATGATTTGGCCCTATCCCGTGCCAAGTTGGCGACCCAGTTAGCTCCCCAAAAATATCAAACCTGGTTTATTCTCGGCACATTATTTTTGCAACAGGACGATCTAGATGAGGGACTCAAATCCTTGCTTAAAGCCCAGGGTATGGCTCCTGATGAAGCGGGTATTAAATTTACGCTGGGTAATGCTTATTTTCAAAAAGGGGATTATAACGCGGCGATCGCGTCCCTAGAGGCGGGATTAAAAATCAAGCCAGGAATTCCAGCCGCTTTATTTGATTTAGGAAACTCTTTTCTAAAATTACAAAAATGGGGAGAAGCGATTAATTCCTATGAAGAGGCGGCGGGACGAGACAAAACTTTTTGGCCCGCCATTAATAATATGGGTTTAGTGAAATATGAGCAGGGGGACGTGGAAGGAGCCTTAAAAAAATGGCAAGCAGCCACCAGTATTGACAAAGAACAAGCCGAACCTCAACTGGCGATCGCCGTAGCTCTCTATTCCCAAGGCAAACAACAACAGGGACTAAAATTAGGGGAAAGTGCTTTAAAACTTGATGGTCGCTACAGAGACTTGAAATTTTTAAAAGAAAATCTCTGGGGAGAAAAGCTTCTACAAGATACTCAAGCTTTATTGAATAATCCCTCGATGAAATCATTTCTCAGTAGCTTACCCGTTGAGCCAGAAAATAATAAAAAGGATGAGAAAACCTCAGAATGATGCATGGTTTTATTCCGCCCCATCGTTTTTTTTCCTATCTGACTTGGACAGATATTCGAGATCTGCCCGACAAACAAAATGTTGTCATTATTCAGCCCATCGGTGCGATCGAACAACATGGCCCCCACCTACCGATCGCAGTGGATTCGGCCATTAGTGTAGGAGTTTTGGGAAAAGCTTTAGAAAGACTTGAGCCTCAGATTCCCGCCTACGCTCTACCCTGTTTATATTACGGAAAATCTAACGAGCATTCTGGCTTTCCAGGAACAATTTCCCTCACTGCAACCACCCTGCTCAATTTATTAACGGAAATTGCCGATAGTCTTTATCGCTCAGGATTTCGTAAATTAATTGTGATGAACTCTCACGGCGGCCAGCCCCAGGTGTTAGAAATTGCCGCTAGGGATATTCATGAAAAATATCCTGATTTTTCGATTTTTCCCTTTTTTACTTGGCGAGTTCCCCATATTGCGGCAGAATTACTAACCCCAGAAGAATTGGAATACGGGATTCATGCAGGAGACGCGGAAACCAGTTTGATGCTCGCCCTGTTGCCTGAACAGGTCAAGTTAGACCGAGCCGTGAGGGAATATCCCCAAAATTTGCCCCAAAACAGTTTATTAAGTCTGGAAGGTAATCTTCCCTTTGCTTGGTTAACCAAAGAACTCAGTCAAAGCGGTGTGATCGGTGATGCGACGGTTGCTACGAAAGAAAAAGGCGATTACCTGTTAGAATCTCTAGCCCAGGGTTGGGTACAAATTATTGGGGATGTTTACCAATTTCGTCAACCTCAATCCGCGATCGCTCTTTCACTGTAAAACTAAATTCAACTATGCGATCGCAACTTGAAAATCTAAAACGCGATCGCCTTAAAAAATAATCAAAAAAAGGGCGTATTACGCCCCTACAAAATATTTATGATGAAGATTAACTTAAAACTCAAGTTCAGCCGCTTGGACTTTCTCGATTTGTCGTTTCTTCACCACTAAGAGAATTTGAGCTAACATAATTCCCGCTAAGAACAGAATCAAGAACTTGATACGAGTAGGATTTTGCAAAACAACTTCCGTATCTTTTTGGCCAAAACCACCCACATTCGGATTATTCGTCAAAGCTTCTGCCGCTTCAACGGTCTGTCCTTCCGAAACAATTAAGTCAGGGCCAGCAGGAATTTTGACAGTTTCATCACCCTTTTTTGTGGTTAGGATCACTTCATAGCCGCCTGCTTCAACCTTATTAATTTGGCTGATGGTTCCCAACCCAGGAGCTTTAAACAGATTATTATTGCTGAGTTCTCCTGTGGGATAAATTTGTCCACGCCCTCGATTCGCGCCTAAGTGAACGGAAAATTTACCGTAATTAATGCCTTTATCGGTAGCAGGGTTGGGAGAAAGAACGGGGAAAATAATTTCCTGGTATTGATCGCCTGGTAAGGGGCCAACAATCACCACGTTTTCTTGATCATCACGGTAGGGTTGATAAAATAATCCACCGATTTTTTCCTTTAATTCTTCCGAAATTCGCTCAGGTGGGGCAATTTTGAAGCCATCAGGCAACATCAAAACCGCACCGACATTTAAGCCACCTTTAGAGCCATCGGCTAAAACTTGTTGACTGCTGAGGTCGTAAGGAATTTTAACAACGGCTTCAAATACCGTATCGGGTAAAACGGATTGGGGAATTTCAATTTCTGCGGGTTTTTGTCCTGAATGGCAGTTAGCACAAACAATACGGCCTGTCGCCTCTCTAGGAGTTTCAGGGGCAGTTTGTTGCGCCCAGAAGGGGTAAGCCGCCGCAGACTGGGGAACGGCTAGATCACTAAACAAAAATAGGGTAATCGTGGCGATCGCGGTGAGGGCGATACTCAGGGTAACTTTTTTGCCCCGTTGCCACAGTCCCGAAAAATCAGGAGTTCTCATCTCTTAGGTCAAATAAATAGGGTTAACAGTTGCAGATTATTTTGCTAAATTCAAGGCTTAAGCCCACCAAGGATCTTCGCTGGTACGGAAATCGGTTTCTGTCCAAGGGCTAAAGACCAGTTTATCGTCTTCGGTAACCTGGGCATGGGCAAGGGCTAAAGAAAGCGGTGCAGGGCCACGTACCACCTTACCTTCCGAGTTATATTGGGAACCGTGACAAGGACACATGAATTTATTTTCATTAGCATTCCAAGGCACAACACAGCCCAAATGGGTACAAATTGCGTTAATACCGTAGCTTTCGATGGTTTTTTCGCCTGTGATCACCATATAGGTGGGATCACCCTTAAGTCCCTGGGCCAAGGTGCGATCGCCCGCATTATGGGTACTCAAAAACTGGCTGACGATTACATCATTACCGAGGGCATCTTTCGCCGTCACACCGCCGCTTCCACTTCCGCTAGAGGGAGGAATGAAGTACTTAACAATGGGATAAAGTGCGCCAGCCGCAATGCCTGTAATCGTACCAAAGGTAAGCAGGTTCATAAATTGGCGACGACCCAAATCTGGGACATCGGACGTACCTGAAAATTGAGTCATAATGAAGCGTCTAAATTTGTATATTTTTACAATAATTTCTAAGATTTCTCTTAGATAAGGAGGTTTTCTGTCCTATGGCAAGCGGTCAATCGTCACCGAGAGCAGAAGCGGGATGCTTGCGGATTAAAAAAATTACAAGTCCAGATTAAATTATGACAGAAAATGGCCTTCAAAGCTTTTGGACATAAGCCCTGTCAGGAAAAGGATCGGCTTTACAAATTGGGAAAATTCCGATGCGAATCCTGGATCATATTTTTTTCATCAGAGGCTTTGGCCCTAGGCTGATGTCTCAACTTGGACTCCAATTCACCAATCTCAATCTAATGCACCCAGTTTCGCTCGAATCACCTCAATATTCTTAATGTTGCTCATCTTTAAACTTTCGCTATCATAGATATAATTAATGTTGCCCATCCCCAAGGAGAAAATCATGTACCAAACAGCTCTACAATTCTCCGACAAAATGCCCGATGCCCGTGTCCTCATGAGTGATGAACCTGAAATGGAAAGTTCCCTGCATTATCTTCAACTTTTGCTTCTGGTTACTTGTCTGGAGTGGCATTGGCGAGATAGAAACAATTACTTTATTGGGGCAAATTTAACCATCTACTTTAGTCGGCAACAACTTAAAAATCGAGATTTTCGAGGGCCAGATTTTTTCCTCGTTAATGGTGTGGATGGTCATCCCCGTCCCTCCTGGGTGGTTTGGGAAGAAGACGGTCAGTATCCCAATTTAATTATCGAATTGCTTTCAGAAAGTACGGAAAATGTTGATCGCGGGATCAAAAAACAACTTTATCAAGACCGTTTTAGAACCCCTGAATACTTCTGGTTTTCGCCTGATAGTCTAGAATTCAGGGGCTATCGTTTAGTCGGCCATGAATATCAAGAAATTCCCCCCACTTCTGCTAACCAACGCTGGAGCGAGGAATTAGGGCTTTATTTAGGCGTTGAACAGGGTAAATTACGGTATTTTACCCCCAGCGGCCAATTAATCCCAACTCCCCAGGAAGCCGCTTTACAGGAAATGGCGATCGCAGAATCAGCCCAACAACAAGCTCAACAAGCTCAACATGAAGCTCAACAGGCTCAACATGAAGCTCAACAAGCTCAACATGAAGCTCAACAAGCTCAACATGAAGCTCAACAGGAAAAATTGCGCGCCGATACGTTGGCCGCATACCTCCGCTCCCTGGGAATCAACCCTGAACAGATTAACTGAAAAGTTTACAGATTGAATGGGTATAACAAAATTGCAGGGGGATTCAAGGAATTTAAGAGAAATTTCTTTATTCTCAAAACTAAGGAACAATCAAGACTGGACAGGGTGAAAGATTAATCACACGAGTCGTGACGCTTTCTGTTGCCCCCTCAGTGGTTAACCCTAATCCTCGACACCCCATGACAATAAGATCCGCCCCAATTTCGTCAGCCACATCACAGATGGTAAATGAAGGTTTTCCTTCCCGTTCCACCATATCCGCTTCAATCCCTTGTTGGGCAAAAAAAGCTTGGGCCGCCTGAAGAATTTTTTCCACTTCTTCGGGGGAAGCCATCACAGGGGAATGGGCAGAGCTAGGCTCTTCGGGGGAAGATTTTTCAACAACCGACAGTAAAAATAGGTGACTACTATAGGTTTTGACTAAATTGGCCACCATTTGGGCCGCTTCACGGGCTTCTCGACTGTGATCAATGGGAAATAAAATGGTTTTAAACATAAATTTTGACCTCTACCTTCCTTTACTCATACTCTGATTGGGGACGTGGTGACAATGAAAACATATAAAAATTTTTAATTGACTTATAACCTACACGATGCCACTTAAATTAAATCATTGTCGGAAGTAGCATAGCCTGATTTAATCTTGAGTAAGACTCAATTAAAGCAATAGGAGGAATTGACCGTGCCTAAGAAAAGTGTAGCAAATTTGTCAGCAACCGAGATCACTGGAAAACGGGTGTTTGTGCGAGTAGATTTCAATGTTCCCTTGGATGATGCGGGAAAGATTACTGATGATACTCGGATTCGGGCAGCATTACCTACGATTGAAAATTTAACGTCCAAGGGTGCAAAAGTCATTCTCGCTAGTCATTTTGGCCGTCCCAAAGGAGAAACTTTTCTCGAACGAGTGAAAGATAAACTGCGGTTAACCCCAGTAGCCGCTCGCTTGTCGGAATTATTGGGAAAAACAGTGGTGAAGCCCAGTGATTGCATTGGTGAAGAAGTGGTTGCAGCCGTTGCGGCCCTCAATAATGGCGATGTGCTGTTACTGGAAAATGTGCGTTTTCATCCTGGTGAAGAAGACAATGATTCCGAATTTGCTAAAGAATTAGCTTCTTTGGCGGATTTATACGTTAATGATGCCTTTGGTACGGCTCACCGCGCCCATGCTTCGACGGAAGGGGTTACCCATTATCTCAGTCCCTCGGTGGCTGGTTTATTAATTGAGAAGGAATTGCAATATCTTCAAAGCGCGATCGAAGATCCCAAACGTCCCTTGGCTTCGATTATTGGTGGCTCGAAGGTTTCCAGTAAAATTGGTGTCATTGAAACCCTTTTAGAGAAATGCGATAAATTGATCATCGGTGGTGGCATGATCTTTACTTTTTATAAGGCACGGGGTTTAAAGGTCGGTGCTTCCCTAGTTGAAGACGACAAATTGGAATTAGCTAAATCTTTAGAAGCGATCGCCAAGAAACGGGGGATTCAACTGTTATTACCGACCGATGTGGTGGTTGCTAATAAATTCGCGCCTGATGCGGAGTCTAAAATCGTGAGTATCGAAAATATTCCCGATGGTTGGATGGGGTTAGATATTGGCCCTGATTCCATCAAGCTTTTCCAAGATGCCCTAGCAGATGTTAAAACCGTCATCTGGAATGGCCCAATGGGTGTTTTTGAATTCGATAAGTTTGCGGCAGGAACGGATGCGATCGCCCATACCTTAGCTGATTTAACGCCAAAAGGAACAACAACCATTATCGGTGGTGGAGATTCGGTTGCGGCAGTGGAAAAAGTCGGCGTTGCTGAAAAAATGAGCCATATTTCGACAGGTGGCGGAGCAAGCTTAGAATTGCTCGAAGGTAAGGTTTTACCTGGTATTGAAGCTTTAGATGAAGCTTAATTCCAATTTTTAAGCAACTTTTAGCTATTACAATTTAATTTGATAAGGGTGGACGAATTGTTCACTCTTTTTTTGACTGTAAATAATTCGTTGATAGCTTATACTGTGAAACAATAAGATAAGAGTTCTGCGATCGCATTGGACATAATCAGCCATAATCAACCAAAAATTTGTGGCAAGCAATTCATCTTTGCTTTCTCCGACTCTTATTACGAAGGTTAGCTGCTTCTTGAGATACCAAATGGGTTCTATAGAAACGATGTTCGCTTTTCGGTAGATTGGGTTAAGAAACGCAACCCAACAATAATAAATCAAGTTATTGACAATCCAAATAGTCTTTTTTCTGCCTTTTGACTGTGCTAAAATGTTGGGTTTTCTGTCGTCAATCCAACTTACAGATCGGCGATCGCATCTTAAATAAAACCAGAATTTGGAACAGCGATCGCTTTTTTATAAAAACAGAATTTGGAAAGGCGATCGCTTTTTTTATCAAACGCTATTTGGGAGTAAAACTGATGTTATTGCTGGTAAAATCTTTTTATGTTCGATAATACCTGTAAATTCCTCGCTGAGAGCTTTTCTGAAGATTTTGCTTCCTGGTTGCTGGGTACACCTGTCAGCATGACGCGACTCAGCCCATCTGAGTTGTCCATTGAGCCTATTCGAGCGGATGCTTTGATTTTGTTGAATTCTGATGATTTTGTCCTTCACATCGAGTTTCAGACCGAACCAGACCCAACGATGGGCTTCAGAATGGCAGATTACCGTCTGAGAGTTTTTCGGCGTTTTCCGACAAAACAAATGCGTCAAGTGGTCATTTATCTGACCCGTTCAAATTCGGAATTAGTTTATCAAAATGTGTTTGAGATTCCTGGCACTCGTCATGAGTTTGAGGTCATTCGGTTGTGGGAACAATCCACTCAACCATTTCTGGAAGCGACGGGATTATTGCCTTTAGCTGTGCTGACACAAACCTTAGATGCGGCTCAAACGTTGCGTCAGGTAGCGGCAAAAGTTGAGGCGATTTCAGAAATGAGGGTGCAGAGTAATATAGCTGCGTCCACAGGGATTCTGGCAGGGTTATTATTGAAGAGGGACTTCATCAATCAGATTTTACGGAGAGACATTATGCAGCAGTCTGTAATTTATCAAGATATTCTTCAAGAAGGGGAGGAAAGGGGTGAACGATCGCTGATTCTCCGCCTCTTAATACGACGGATTGGTGAAGTTTCCCCAGAAAGGCGATCGCAGATTCAAGCCTTATCCCTTTCTCAACTTGAGGCTTTGGGTGAGGCTTTGTTGGATTTTACGAAACCCGACGATTTGCATGAATGGATACGATCGCACTCTTCGGTTTAGAGTGTGGGGCGATCGCATTCTATAAAAAACCAAATTGTAACCGCGATCGCTGTTTTAAACTGGGATAGAGAATGATGATCGCATTTTATAAAAACAGAATTTAGAGCGGCGATCGCTCTAGTCTTTTGGTAGGCCTAAGTC
>JBEIFD010000108.1:0-9118 GCA_040382535.1 Merismopediaceae cyanobacterium | reverse complement strand
TTCAATACGATCTAATCGGGAACTTGAACTTTGCCACCACATTCACTTATCACCCTTAAATAAACCGTTGTCGTCTCTACTCTAGCAAACTCTTAGACAACTTGATCACTTTTTATAGGCGAGCTTTTGTGAAGTGGAAAGGCGATTATTCCCTAACGATCTTGACTTAAAAGATAACCAACCGCACGTTGAAGCTGATCCATACCCTGTTGAAGTTGAGCAGTACGAGCCTTGGATTCTTCGATTTGTTGAGCCGTAGCTTCCACAAATCGATCAATGCGCCGATTAGTCGCCTCACTAATTTCCGCTAATCTATCAATATTTGTTTCTATTCGCTCTATTCGCTTCTGATTTGCCTCTAGGTTTGCTTCAATACGATCTAATCGGGAACTTTGCCACCACATTCACTTACCATCCTTAAACAAGCTGTTAACGTTTCCACTTTAGCAAATCCTTAGACAAATTGATCATGTTCAATTGGCGAGCTTTTGTGAGTTGAAGAATGCGATCGCGTTTTGTAAGGGGCAATCTTAAATTTATCGAAAGCCGATAAAAACTCAGGCTATAATAAAAATCATTCTTTTCTAACTAAATCCCATTAAAGTATGAATACTTTACTAACAGAAGCCTTTAATAAAGCTCAAAACTTGCCTGATGAATTACAAAGCGAGCTAGCCAAGCAACTAATAGAAGACATTGAAAACGAATTAAAATGGCAACAAACCTTATCTCAGCCTCAGAACAATAAACTAGAAGAGTTAGCCACAAAAGCTCTGAGAGATTCTATTAATGGTAAAACTAAGAAAATTGGTTTTGATCAGCCATGAAATCAGAACTAACCGATGAATTTATTCAATGTTTTTCTGTATTACCTGGAATAGTAAAGGAAACCGCCCGAAAAAATTATAAGCTCTGGAAACAAAACCCATTTCATCCCAGTTTGGAATTCAAAAAACTCAATACAAGGCAACCCACTTATTCTGTTCGAGTAGGTATTGGTTGGCGTGCTGTCGGTGTAATGAAAGACTCTGAAACGATTGTTTGGTTTTGGATTGGTTCCCATAGCAATTACGACAAATTACTGAAACAACTATAAGTTTTGTTATGCGATCGCGTTTTATAGGGGTGAAGAATGCGATAGATTCAGAACTACCTTTCTCTAATCAGCATTACCCAATTTCCACAAACTACTAGAAATTAAATTCGTTAGAATATGGGCAACAATCGGAATCAATAAATTCCCTGTAATTAAGGCCGTATAACCCAAGGCAAAACCCACCACCGTCGCCCAAACCACATAAGGCCATTGCTGTAAACCACTCAAATGTAAAACACCAAAGACTAAACTCGACACAATTACAGCGACTAGATCAAATCCCAAAGCAGGGATCATCACTCCGCGAAATAATAATTCTTCACTCAAACCAGGCAATAATCCTAACCAAATCAAATCAGGCCAAATTAGGGGACGAATCACCATTTCCAGATAACCGTCCGCACTTTTACGGTAGGCGGGCCACAGTCGATAAATAATGCTACTCGCCAGCACAATTCCCCCTGCCAGACCTAAACCCATTAAATAAGCATTAGGGTTAAAATCTAGCTTTAGTAGGCTCACATCCCCTAATTTTTGCCAAATTTTTGCAATTATTAACAAGATTATAGCCGTTACCCCCATTACAATAAGGATTTGGGTACGGCTCAAGGGGTCAAGGTCGGAATGGTTGGACTGGGTCACAGGATTAGGATTTAGCTTAAAGGTTGTAGAGAAGATAGGTTAGGACGAAAGCAGTCGAGATTAATTCCCGAACGATGGGCCACTAAAACCCCGATCGCCTCTAAGTACGAGTTTACCCTAATTGCTTTGATTCCTAATGGTTCGGGGGGAACTTGTAATAAGGTGTGATTTTCTTCGACGGCGATGATTAAACAATTTTGCTGGCTGAGACTCAAGGTTGCACTGCCTCCTGCGGCAGTGGCGGGGATCACTAGGGCATTAACTTGATTTGACCAAATACTATCTAGAGTCGGTTGTTGGACAAATTGGGGCGCACGGCTTAATCCAACTAGGACACAGGGAAGGAAGGTATAACCAATTTCTTCGGCGGCGGAACGGGGAGAAATTTCTGGATCGAGGGGCAAGGGACTGAGGGCGGGGGCGTGAGCGGCGGGAATTTGGAATTGGCGGACAATCAGGTGAGAAATGACGGCTTCTGCGCCTGAGAGGGGATCGACCCCTGAACCATGACGATAATCGGTTAGAACAGTCGCATCAACATCATCGGGAAAACGGGAAATAACGGCGATCGCGTTGGCCTTAGTTTGATTAATTAATTTGTCAGCCGCACGAAGCAGACTATCGGGATTGCCAATGGTTCCCCAACTGCTTCCTGAATCGGCAGTCCGCAATTCTACGTTTAAGGGTTGGTCAGTGATTACATAATCCGTTAGGTTTAGCCCCAGGGTGGCACGAGTCGCATCGGCTACCTGTAAATGGCGCGATCGCAGTTCAGGTTCAATGCCTTGATCAAAAATCAACCCGACACGGTTTTGCTGGTCAGGTTGTAATCCCCATTTGCCCTTAGCAAATTGATCTAGTCCGTAACCTTCCACATAGAGCGCGTTACTAATGGGCCAATAGAGTTGCGCCCCGTTCATTACGTTGGGATGGGTAATCAGGCGATCGCAGATTTGGGACATGGCTCTGGCAACGGGTAAGGCATCTCCCGCATAACCACCAATGGCCGCACCAATCCCCGTCGGGACAATTAAAACGACGTTATAAGTCACAATTTGGAATTTAAAAGTTAAAAATAGCTGAGTTTACAAAGTTACTTGGTGGTGACAATCGCTTCAATTTGGGCAGTTTGCTTTTCCGTATCCACAGAAGAGATCGCCCAACGCAGAGGTTCACCCCGTTTTTCGAGTTCTGCTTCAATCGCGGCTTGGAGCTTAATGGGGCTTTCTTGGAGGTCAATTTCGGCTGTGATAAAATGAGTCGTCATAGAGTTAATTAATCAAAGAGATGATTCTAATTATTTCACAGAACACTTTTAATGAATCATTCTGTACCTGAATCTGCCTATATTCATATTCCTTTTTGTCATCGTCGTTGTTATTACTGCGATTTTCCTATTTCAGTGGTTGGCAATCAAACGGATTTAACAGGGCGAAAAACTGTCGAGGATTATACCTCAGCCCTTTGTCAAGAAATTCTGCATACCAAAGCGATCGCCTCGGTGAAGCTCAAAACGGTCTTTTTCGGGGGAGGAACACCGTCTTTGTTGCCTATTGGGGAATTAGCACAAATCCTGAAAACCTTGGATCAACAGTTTGGCATAGAGGATCAGGCTGAAATTTCAATGGAGATTGACCCAGGGACTTTTTCCCTCGAAAAGTTACAAGCCTATCAAGATTTAGGTCTAAATCGCTTTAGCTTAGGAGTTCAAGCGTTTCAAGATGAACTGTTAGCCCGTTGCGGTCGTTCCCACCGTGTGAAAGATATTGAGAAGGCGATCGCTTTATTTGAACAAGTTGGCATTAAAAATTTTAGTTTGGATTTAATTTCAGGTCTGCCCGATCAGGATTTAAACCAATGGCAAGCGTCTCTGGAAGCTGCGATCGCCCTCAATCCCCAACATCTGTCTTGCTATGACCTAGTATTGGAACCCGTCACGGCCTTTGGGAAACAATTCGGCTGTGGAGAAAAACCCTTACCTGACGACGAAACCGCCGCCCAAATGTATCGTTTAGCCCAGTCCGTTTTAACGCAGGCGGGATACGACCACTACGAAATTTCTAACTACGCTCGCCCTAATTATCAATGTCGGCACAATCGCGTTTACTGGAAAAATCAAGCCTATTACGGTTTTGGCATGGGAGCCGCGAGCTATACCGATGGCCAACGCTTTAGCCGTCCTCGTACCCGCGAAAGTTATTATGCCTGGCTGAAAGATTCTATGGCCACAGGTTCTCTCGATTGTCCCCAAACCTCAGAATGCGATCGCTTTTTAGAAACCCTGATGTTGGGGCTGCGTTTAACCGAGGGAGTCAAACTTGCCGAATTAAAGGTCAGTTCCGCCAGGATCGAGCAATTATTACAAACCCTCCAACCCTATTTTCATCAGCAATGGGTTGTGGGCTTAGATTCCCAGGGAAAAATTCTTTCCTTTCTCGATCAAAAAAATTTCGATAAGATCAAAGCAGTCAATTCCATCGACGCGATCGCCCTCAGTGATCCCAATGGATTTTTATTTTCTAACACGATTTTAACCGCTCTTTTTCGAGCTTTTAAAGACGATTTAGATTAACTTTGATTCAAAAATTATTAATATCCCCCAAATCCCATGACGAGTTGCCCCCACTGTCATAAACTCATTGAACAAAACGTGATCCAGTGTCCCTATTGCAAGCAAACCCTCAAAGCCTTTGGACACCCAGGGATTCCCCTCCATCAAGCCCCAAAAAATCAATATCTCTGTGGGCAATGCACCTATCATCACGATGACACTTGCACCTATCCCCAGCGACCCTACGCGAAAACCTGTACCCTCTACCATGATCGCAAAGAGCCTCTGGTCAGTACAATGAGTTCTACTTCTCATAAAAAGACGGGGCGACAACTCCAAGCCTGGTGTAGGCGAAATCAAGGACTTTTGATTTTTTTGAGTTTAATGATCATCAGTTTGACCCTGACTTTTCTTAAAACTAAGCGATAATTTTATTGCCTAAAAATTTGGCTCTCTTGCATCAAGTGTCAGTTGTTAAATTTGCTACTTTTGGGCGCAAGCCTTGCGCCCCTACGATTCTTGAAAAACATTCTGTAGGGGCGAATTGCGTTCGCCCTTGATATAAGATAAATCTATAACCACAATTTCCAGAGGGCCAAAAATTAATGAATCCATCTTCTTTATTATCCTTATTACAATTAGTCAGTCCGACGCTACCCGTGGGAGCCTATAGCTATTCAGAGGGATTAGAATATTTAATTGAAAAAGACATTATTACGGATCAAAAAGCATTAGAAAATTGGTTATCTCAAGAATTAAAGACAGGCTCCATTCGTCTAGAATCGGCTGTCTTATTGAGAGCTTATCAAACCAGTATTACTGAAAATATAGAATCTTTAAATCAATGGAATAATTGGCTGACGGCAACGCGAGAAACCTTAGAATTGCGTCAACAAAGTTGGCAGATGGGACAATCTTTAAAAAAATTATTGTTAGACCTCATTCCTGAAAGTCATGTCCTATTTACTCAGCTTGATCAACCCTGTAATTACGCGATCGCCGTTGGCATTGGAGCAACCTATTGGCAAATTGAACCCTCAACAATCCTATTAGCCTACCTTTCAAGCTGGGCCAATAACTTGATTAGTGCAGGAGTCAGATTAGTTCCCCTCGGACAAACAATGGGGCAACGGATTACACTGAATTTACAGCCCACTTTAATCCAAATAAGTCAAGATATTTTAGAACTCACCGATGACAACTTATACAGTTGTAGTTGGGGTTTAGGATTAGCCAGTATGAATCATGAAGTTCAATATACCCGTCTTTTTCGGAGTTGATTAAAAGGGAGTTAAAGTGCAGATTTAACTGTCAATGGAATCCCTCCTAGTTCCCAAAATGCGATCGCTTACTAGATAAAAAATAGTTTTTATTGGATAATTCCAGTAACTTTAAGTCAAAATTAAGACTAACATGGATCAACTAAAATTTTTATTCCTTAAATTTCTTTAGGAGATTAAGTCATGCAATCACTCACCCGAAAATTTACCGTTGAACAATACCATCAAATGGCTGAAAAGGGGATTTTACATTGTGAAGAACACGTTGAACTGATTGAAGGAGAAATTATTACCATGTCCCCGATTGGCTTCCGTCATGCCGCAACTATTAATCGTCTTGTTAACGAATTTTTACAACTACAATTAGCCCATAAAACCATTGTTAGTGTTCAAAACTCGATTTATTTAAGCGATCGCTCGGAACCCCAGCCTGATTTAGCCTTGCTTAAACCTACCGACAATTTTTATAGCGATCGCCTTCCCAACGCCACGGATATTTTATTATTAATTGAAGTCGCAGATTCTAGTTTAACCTATGATCGAGAGGTCAAAATTCCGCTTTATGCTCAACACAAAATTAACGAAGTTTGGTTAATTAATCTTACTCAAAATCAGTTAGAATGTTATACTAATCCTATTAATAATACCTATCAAAATCAAACAATTTTTTATGCATCTCAACAACTTTCTCCCCTTGCTTTTACTGAATTAGAACTGTCTTTAGATCGTCTTTTTCATTGATAAGCTCGAAAAGCTCGAATTTAATTAAGAAAACAAAAATTCTGAGATTAGCAATTAGTTCTAACCTCAGAATCTATGCAGTTTTTCTCAAATGTTAATCGTCAAAATGATGAATAATTGCTTGAGAAAATTCAGAACATTTTAACGGGGGATCAACGGGGGGAGACATTAAGCGAGCTAAATCGTAGGTGACTTCTCGATTGGCGATCGCGGCGGAAATGCCTTTTTTAATCAGATCCGCCGCCTCTTGCCAACCCATAAATTCCAACATCATCACTCCCGAAAGAATCAATGATCCTGGATTAATACGATCTAAACCCGCGTGTTTGGGAGCCGTTCCGTGAGTGGCTTCAAAAATGGCGCAGTAATCCCCAATATTTGCCCCTGGCCCCATGCCTAAACCGCCCACGATCGCAGCCGCAGCATCGGATAAATAATCTCCATTGAGGTTCATGGTGGCTAGGATCGAATACTCATCAGGACGGGTTTGGATTTGTTGGAAAATACTATCAGCAATGCGGTCATTGACCATGATTTTATCTTTCCATTGGCGATCGCCGTGAGTTGTCCAAATAGTATCGAGGACTTCTTTTACTTCCTCACAAATCACCTGTTTTTTCTCTTCCGTCAGGGCATCATAACCAGGGTCAATCAGCCGAGCATTATCCTCAATGCTGATATTCGGATTTTTTTCCTTATTTTCTAGAATCCAGGATTCCCGTTCGGTAACGCAAGCATCCCGAAATTCGTTCACAGCCACTTCGTAACCCCAATCCCGAAAGGCTCCTTCGGTATATTTCATGATATTGCCCTTATGTACCAGGGTCACTTGGTTTTTGGGTTTGGGTAGGCGCAGGGCGTGTTGCATGGCCCGACGGACTAGGCGTTGCGATCCTGTTTTGCTAATGGGTTTAATGCCGATGCCTGAATCGAGGGGAATTTGTTTTTTGCCATGTTCGGGCGTGGCGGGAATCAGATCGGTGTTCAGATATTCAATTAATTTATCGGCGATCGCAGAACCCTGTTTCCATTCAATGCCCAGATAAATATCCTCTGTATTTTCCCGATAAACAATCACATCTAATTTTTCGGGATAACGGTGGGGAGAAGGGGTTCCCGCATAATATCGACAGGGACGGACACAGGCATAGAGGTCAAAAATTTGACGTAGAGCCACATTCAGAGAACGAATCCCGCCACCGATGGGAGTGGTGAGGGGGCCTTTGATGCCAATCCCATATTCCTTAATAGCGGTCAACGTATCTTGCGGTAAATATTGGTAGGTTCCATATAATTCACAGGCTTCATCCCCTGCATAGACCTTAAACCAGTTGATTTTGCGCTTACCACCATAGGCCTTTGCGATCGCGGCATCAATCACGGCTTGGGTGGCGGGCCAAATATCAACCCCCGTTCCATCTCCCCGAATAAAAGGAACAATCGGATCATCTGGCACATTCGGCTTACCGTCTTGAAAAGTGATCTTAGAGCCAATCGTCGGGGGGATAAGTTTTTCGTACATAGGTCTCTTGAGATGAAATAGTAACAACCGAATTTTACTCTGTTTTCCCTTTTAAATTGCTATCAGAGTTACGGACTGATCAGAAATCATTCATTCAAAATATATTTTCTGTCCTATTTTCAGCTTATAAACCTCCTGGCGAGTTGAGATATTCAGGACTATTTGGAAAGGGTAGACGCGATCGCCCCTTATGAAACCTTATGAAAAATCACGTAAAAACCCCTAAAATCTTGTCCGTAAAATTACTTAAGTATTTGCACGTAAGTAAATAGATTTTGCATGGGAGGGGCTTGAATTTTGCTCTCAAATAAAAATTTTAGGGCGTGATAGTCACACTAAAAATAATGCCGTCGTCCTGCAAACTATTTCCCTGAACATAGGGAACCTTTCCTAGACGCTTTGCCCAATCGATCCGCGCAGTAACGTTTTTGCCGTATTGCCACTGTAAACCTAGTCCAATTGACGCGAGAGTGTTGGTTTCAGGGTTAGGGGATTGATTATTCCAACCCGTTCCCCAATTCACAAAGGGAATAATTTGTAAGACGGCCCGTTCTTCTGGAATTCGATAGAGGGGAAAACGAGCTTCTAGGGACGCAAACGCGCCATTATCGGTTAAAAGTGTATTTTGACGATAACCCTCTACACTTCCCAATCCCCCCAGGGCAAATTGTTCTAAAGAAGGAACCGCACTATCGGCAAGTTGGATATTGGTTTTGGCCAACAGTAAGGTATCTGGAGCTAGGAGATGAACCCATTGAGCTTGGCCCCGCCAGAGAAAATAATTGGCATCAGGGGCAGAGGAATTATATTGAGCATCAAAGGGCGTTGTAGTGTTAAAAGCATTAATTCCTAGCGCAAATTCAGAATGAGCGGCTAAAACATCTGTGTCATTCCGTTGTAACCAATCCTGAGAAAATCTGAGGGAAGAAAGGCGGGTATTTCCGTCCAGATCAGATCCTCGTGAGGGAAAGCCATAACCCAGAAGGGTATTGAAACTGGTTTGATGATCAAAACTTAAGCCCAAAGCAAATTCACTGTAGGGAGTCTGCCACAGGGGTTGACGGAAGCTCACTAGATATTTTTGGTAATAGGATTTGAGGTCTAGCAGGCTAAAGGGATACTCAATAACTTGACCCGTAATATTACGAAAACCCAATGTCAGTGTGCCATTTTCGGGAGTCAGTGGAATAGCGTAGCTGACATCAAGATCATTACTGCCATCCGTATTGAGGTAAGTACCCTGCAAAGTATCCCCATTCCCAGAGAGGTTAATCTCTTCTAGAGCC
>JBEIFD010000107.1:0-9119 GCA_040382535.1 Merismopediaceae cyanobacterium | reverse complement strand
AGGGTGATAGATTTATCTTATATAGTTCGAGTATAGTTCAAGGGCGAACGCAATTCGCCCCTACCAAAGGTTTTTAGAAAATCCTATTTATACTCGATCTTATTGAGTTAATGTTTAAGGCTATTTTCCGATACAAAAACGACTAAAAATCCGTTCTAAAACCGACTCAGTAACGTCCTCTCCTGTAATTTCTCCCAAGGATTGAATGGCGATGCGTAGATCAATTGTCCAAAAATCTAGGGGTAATTGATTTTTAATCGTTTGCTGAACTTGCTCTAGGGATAATTTTGCCTGGGTGAGTACTGCCGCTTGACGTTGATTAATCGCAAAATCTAAATTCGCCGCCGTTAAATTTTTAACATTAATCGTCTCTAAAATAACATTTTCTAGATCATCAATTCCTTCACTTTTCGCCGCGATCGCAGGAACAATATGTTGAATTTCTGACGGATAATTAACCTTGTCAGGGGGGGCCAAATCGGTTTTATTAATAATTAAAATTAAAGGGCGATGTTTAACCTGTTGATAAATTTCATTGTCTTCCGTTGTCCAACCACTCAAGGCATCGATGGTGAGCAAAATGAGATCGACTTGTTGGGCGGCCTGACGCGATCGCTGAACGCCGATTTTTTCGACCGTATCAAGGGTTTCTCGAATGCCTGCCGTATCTAGAACTTGGACGGGAATTCCGCCGACGATTAATTGGGATTCGACCACATCACGGGTAGTTCCAGGTAAATCGGTGACAATGGCGCGATCGCAACGACTCCAGGCATTGAGTAAACTGGATTTGCCCACATTAGGACGACCGACGATCGCAACCTTGAGGCCCGTTCTGAGGAGTTCCCCTCGGTCTGCGGTGGCGAGAATTTGAGTCACTTGCTCTAATACGGTTTCTAATTGAGTTTTAATTAAATTTTGGTCTAGAGGCGGTAAATCATCCTCAAAATCAATTCTAGCTTCTACTTCTGCCAAAATATCTAAACAAGTTGATCGCAACTGTCGAATGGGTTCCGCGAGTTTTCCCTGCAATCCCGCTAGGGCAATTTGGGAGGCTTGGGGAGATTGCGCCCCGACGAGTTCACTAATACTTTCTGCCTGGGTGAGATCCAAACGACCATTGAGAAAGGCCCGTAGGGTAAATTCACCTGGTTGGGCGAGCCTGGCTCCCTGTTCTAGGCACAATTGCAAAACCTGTTGGACGGGAATAATGCCGCCATGACAATGGAATTCCACCACGTCTTCTTTGGTGTAGGAACGGGGCGATCGCATGGGCAACAATAGGGCTTCGTCAACAATGGCGTGAGTTTGGGGATGGTGAATATAGCCATAGAGAATGCGATGACTTTCCCATTGCTGTTTTCCAGAAGCTTTAAAAAGTGTTTGGGCAATAGTGATCGCCTGATTTCCTGATAAACGCACGATGCCGATACTACCCTGTTGGGGGACAATGGCCGTTGCGATCGCCGCGATCGTCTCTCCTTGGAGCATCCTGATAATTTATAAAATAGATCTAGTGTAGAGATTTTATTATTTTAGCCTGAATCATTCAAAACCAACCTACCCATTACCCGATCAGGGTAACTCGTTAATAATTCTGATAAAATAGGAGCAAAACCGTAAATTTTTGAATAGGTGCGATCAAACAACAAAGGACTGCATCCGTTATAGTATTTAAGTCACTTCCTGCTAGGAAGAAGATTTACATTTTCTTTTCAGATTAAAAGCTTGCTATTTTTGAGGAATTCTTTGAGATTTTCCCTCATAGTAAATAGTTAGACCGCGATTGAGGTACATAGAACAAATGACTAATCCCGTTAATAATTCCTCTGTTTCTGGAGTCAACTCTCCCGCCAAAACGATCCCTTGGTGGAATCGTCCTGTCACTGGAGACGGCGGACTATTAGGAGAATTGTTAACCAAAATAGAAAAAGAAGACGTTCCTGAAGCCGCCCTTGCTCTTCGTAACCTGCAATTGATGGATCTTCGCGTTTTTGCTAAAACCGCAGAGGCGATCGACAGTCCCAAATTTACGGATGAGGATTTTTTGACCTTTGCTAAGATCAAATATATGCTCAGTAAAGGGATTGGAGATTATGCAGAGTTAGATGAGAGTGTCCGCCTATTGCAACTTGCCATTCAAGCCAAGGATTATTTCATTGCGATCAACCAAACTGAACTCCGCTATCGGGGCTATAAGCAACAAGAGTTCTATCGTTTTGTAGATGATTTACTGAAAAATCAGGAAGATACCGAAAGTTTCGGAAAAAAAGTTCATGCTAAAGCTCAAGAAATACTGATTCAAGTTAAAACAGAAGAAGGACAAAATGCCATCAAAGCCTATGCTAAGTACATGGAAAAAATCTCAAGACACGTTTTGGGGTTAAAGCTTTTATTACTATTCAAAACATCTAATTTATCCGATTACTCTGTTTTACGAGCGATTGCAGATGTGATTCTGGGGGTTAAAATGAAGCACATTTACGATTTTAAAAAATTAGTTGATGTGGTTAATGCTAATCATGAGGCTTTTGAACAATTGAAACATATTGTCCAATTGCCTGACAATCGCAAAGACGTTGAAGTTTACGCCTTAATGATTCAAGTCATTTCTCTCGCTCACCAGTATAAAATAGCCTATGTCAAGTTTGAACAGTTAATGAAAGTCCTTCAGAAATGGTATCGAAATTATCAATTTATTCTTCAGATTTATCAAGAATATCCTGCTAATCAGTACAAGCTTCCCCAAGAATTTAGTGAACCGATTCCAGGAGAAACTCTATATCTTAAGTATTGTAAATATTTAACTGACAAAAAAACGGGGATAGTTTACATGGATTTATCTTGAGACCGTCATTAATATCTATTGAAAAAAGCAATGAAATACTCTAGGGATTTTGTCAATTTCCGTAAATTCTAGGTAGTCTTTTTGATTGATCAGTAGGATAATGCTTATTTATAAGAAAGTTATTCTTAGTTAATGGGGTTATTCAATGAAATCAGGGTTCATCATGGCAAAAATACTTAAGTATAATTCATTAGTTTCTGTCGGTTTTGCGATCGCGGGAACATTGGTTCTGGGAGTTCATAAATCCGAGGCTGTTACCTTCAACTTTAACCCACAAGCAGGAACCTCCCAAGCGGCGATCAATGGTTTTACTCAGGCAGGAAGTTTATGGTCAAGTATATTAACTGATAACGCAACCATTAATATTGATATTGGCTTTAACTCTCTCAGTGGAAATGCGATCGCGAATACTCAGTACACGAGGGAGGTGGTTTCCTATACTGACTTTCGTAACGCCTTGACTGCGGATGCCACATCTAACGAGGATGCCACCGCGATCGCCAATCTTCCGACGGGTTCATCTTTTGATCTATGGATTAACCTTACGGGGGATAATCCCAACGGAGCAGGTAATCTTACGCCCTATCTAGATAATGATGGTAGTGATAATAACAGCACTATCCGACTGACTACAGCCAATATGAAGGCTCTAGGGCTTGCGACGACTCAACTATCCGATTCTTCAATTTTTTTTAATAGTAATGTTTCCTTTGACTTTGATCGAAACGATGGTATTAGTGCGGGTTCCTACGATTTTGTCGGTATGGCCGCCCATGAAATTGGTCATGCTTTAGGTTTTATCAGTGGTGTTAATATTCTTGACTATAATCCTAACCATTCAAGCAATAATTTAACTTACGTTAACTCTTTAGATATCTTTCGTTTTTCTACCGATAGTTATAACCAAGGAAAAAATACGCTTGATTGGACTGCCGACCCACGAGAAAAATATTTTTCCCTAGATGGAGGAACAACAGTCATGGTTGCAGATGCTTTTTCGACAGGGTTATTGCATGGAGATGGTTATGACCCTGGACATTGGAAAAATAATTCTAACTTAGGACTGATGAATCCCACCGCAGGGACAGGGGAACTACTGAATATTTCAAGCCTGGATATTCAGGCGGTTGATGTGATTGGTTGGAATGTTGGTGTTGCGGTTCCCGAACCGTTGACCATACTGGGCGCGATCACTGCCTTCGGTTTTGGGGCGGCTTTTAAACGCAAGTTAGCCAATAGTCAGACTTCGGAGGAAGAGACTGATTCATAACTCAGGAATTCTTGATTTTTCTGCGATCGCCTTCAGTATTTTTCAGTATTAGGAACGGCAATTTTCGCTCTAGCAGGATTGCCAACCGTGAGTAACAATTTCTCAGAGCGATCGCACCAGGTCAATCAAAGGTTTACAGTAATTAAAGAACAAAAAGATTCAATCTTAAATCGAATATTTTATGACCGAGTTTGATCTTGTAATGTCTCCATCCCAATCTTCTGAATTTCGTCAAAAATTTCCTGGTGTCAATAACAAAGTCTATTTCAACTATGGAGGGCAAGGAATTCTCCCCCGTTCCTCTTTGGACGCTATTTTAAGCACCTATCAATTTTTAGAAGAGCATGGCCCTTTTTCTATCCAAGCGAATGCCTGGATTCAGGAAAAAACCGCCTTATTGCGTCAGGATTTGGCAAAGGAATTAGGAACAACACCAGAAACCCTAACTATTACGGATAATGTTACGGCGGGTTGCAATATCGTCCTCTGGGGATTGGATTGGCAAGCGGGAGATCACTTGTTGATGACAGATTGTGAACATCCAGGCGTGATTGCAATCATCGAAGCCTTGGTCGATCGCTTTGGCATTACCTATTCCACTTGTCCCATCGCCGCAACCTTAAATGAGGGCGATCCTGCCCAGGTTATCAGGAAACATTTAACCCCGAAAACCCGTTTAGTGTTAGTCAGTCATCTGCTTTGGAATACGGGTCAGGTGTTGCCCTTAAAGGAAATAATAGAAGTTTGTCGCCAATATTCAGGGGAATATCCCCTTCAGGTGTTGGTTGATGCGGCTCAATCTGCGGGGTCTTTGGCTCTAAATTTAAGCGAATTAGACGTAGATTATTACGCTTTTACAGGGCATAAATGGTTTTGTGGGCCATCGGGGGTCGGGGGTTTATATGTGAATCCTCTGCGATCGCCAGAGTTGCGACCGACCTATGTGGGATGGCGCGGCATCACCTATGGGAAACAGGGAGAAATGACGGGCTGGAAAACCGATGGTAGTCGTTTTGAAATTGCCACTTCAGCCTATCCCCAATTTGAGGGACTACGGGCCGCGATCGCCGTTCACCAATCAGCAGGAAGTTCTCAGGAACGCTACCAGAGAATTTGTCAGAATAGCGTCCATCTGTGGGAAGGTTTGAATCAAATCCCCCAAATCAATTGTTTGAAAAAAACTCCTCCAGAAGCGGGGCTAGTTTCCTTTGAGGTAAAGAGCGACTTTTCCCATCATATTTGGGTTGAGAGCTTAGAAAAAGAAGGTTTTTTCCTGCGAACCATTGCCTCACCGAATTGTATTCGGGCTTGCTGTCATTATTTCACTTCATTCCAAGAAATTGATGAGCTACTCAAAAAAATAGTAGAAAAGTTAAAAAAAGCTACTATACACTAATGGAATAGAAAACACAATTTAAAAAATCAGTTTATGAAACGGTATTTATCAGCATTTATCAGTAGTACAGTAGGCGTGATCGCCTTTGGGGTCGGATATCTGGGAATATCGCCCTCGGTTTCGGCCCAGACGATGATGATAGTCCAACAGACGGCTCCCAAAACGGCTGTCCAGTGGTACAACCAGGGTGTAGATCAATTGGCGGAGGCAGATTACAAGGGAGCCATTCAAAGTTTCTCCGAATCTATTCAGTTAAATTCGCAAGATCCTGATACTTACTACAATCGGGGTTACGCTGAACATATTTTGGGAAATTATGACGCAGCCATTAAGGACTATAACCAAGCAATTGCCCTACAACCCAAATTTGCCTACGCTTTCGGGAATCGTTGTTATGCGTTTTATATCCTCAAGGATTACCAAAAAGCGATCGCCGATTGTTCAACGGCCATTAAACTTGATCCTAACTATGCCGATTTTTATATTTATCGTGGCAATGCTCAGGATGATTTAGGCAATCCGAAAACCGCGATCGCTGACTATAATCAGGCTATTCGACTGAATCCTAAACACGCTAATGCCTATTACAATAGGGGGTTGACCTACAATCGTTTAAACGAACACAATAAAGCCCTAGCGGATTATTCCAAAAGCATCGAATTCGACTCCAAAATGGCTGACTCGTTTTTTAATCGGGGTTTAACCCATTACAAATTAAATAATACAACGAAGGCGATCGCCGATCTCCAGATGGCCGCCCAACTGTTTAAAACCCAAGAGAAACTCCAATATTCTCAAAAAGCCCTCAATTTGATCAAAGAAATCAAAACCGCACAAAAAAGTTTATCGAATAAATAAAACTCGAATTAAGGTTTATTTGGTAGGGGTTTAGTTTCCACATTCATAAACTGTTAATTGTCTAAAACATATACAGGCAAGGGGCTTAAGCCCCTTGTTACACGCCTTTCAATAAAACCATTATGCAATCTAAATTTGTGACAGATTAAAGTATAGAATTTAGAAATTATCCTCTATATTGAATCAGAATTATTATTAACGATTAGCGTCATAAAACAAAATTTAGAAACATAGCAATAGCAGTCACTAAAATTGTAAATAGTGCATTAATTCAGCAGTAATTTCACTCCCTAAATTAAGGCGACGTTTAAAATCGACTAAGTTTTGAAAGTTGCCTTTTTCTTGGTGATCGCGTAAAATTTTTTCTGCTAGGGAAATATCAAGCATAGGAATATTCAGTAATTCATCTAATTGGGCCGTATTGATATTAAAACGTTGGGGTGTTAATAAACTTTCGGGATCATAATAGGCAAACGATAAAATTTTTTCTAGGGGTTTAAGGCGTTGAATCGGAACACTCAGAGCCGCCGCTAAATCTTGAATGGATAAAAATTGCATTCCCATTCCGATTAATTCCACCAAATTACGGGCTTGATGGATAGAAATTCCTGGCAAACGTAGCCATTCATCGACACTCGCCTGATTCACTTCGATTTTAATGCCCAATTCGGATGCGATCGCAACTTCTTCGAGAGATTGAAAACGATAGAAGGGATCATTGAAAATTTTACGTTTAAGGGATTGCCGTCTGAGATTAATCATATTAATTCAACTAAATTTTTAACCTCATAATCTCTAAATAACCTAAACCATCCGATCAATTAGTTGGCGACGTTTTTGCTCAAATTCATACTCCGAAACCAGACCTTCTGCTCGCAATTGATCCAATTCTCGGAGGGCTTCGGCGACGGCACGTACTTGGGGTGGTTGAAAGGGATTTGTAAAACGACGATTCGTTGGGGATAAATTATTCAAATTAAATTGCTGTTGAAATTCTTCTTCTCCCTGCACCAAGTACCAAACTGCATCGATCGCGCTGGCAATACGGGGAATCGGTGTATTCCAGAGCAATAGATAAATCACGCCCCAGAGGGGTTGTCCTAGATAAAATTTTTGTAGTCCCGCAAGGGGCCAGGGGAGAATTGTGGCTAAAAGAGCTAATATGATCGCTGTACGCCGATTTTTAGGCAAATTTAATAACTTTTCTAGGGCTGACATATTTTTTTAAATAATAATCCAAGCAATAACCGCGATCGCCTGCTCCTTCATGACCGCTTTTAATCTCTGAGGTTCCAATGGGTTAACTGCGATCGCCCGATGGGATACGGAAAACCGTATTGTGTCCGAGGTTCTACTATTTTAGAATACAGATGAACAAACCCTAAATTAAAATATTATTAACTAAAGTCTCCAAAAGAGAGAGAGAAACCACCATGAGTTTTTTCGATTCAGAAGTCGTCCAACAAGAAGCCAAAAACCTCTTTGAAGATTATCAATCCCTCACTCAGCTTGGGAGTGGGTATGGTAAATTTGATCGAGAAGGGAAAATCATGTTCATCGACAAAATGGAAGAACTAATGGAACGCTACAAAATCTTTATGAAGCGTTTTGAATTGTCTGAAGATTTTATGGCAAAAATGACGGTTGAACAGCTCAAAACCCAATTAGGCCAATTTGGGATAACTCCCCAACAAATGTTTGACCAAATGCATACAACTCTCGAAAGAATGAAGTCAGAAATCAATTATTGAACGAAGTTTTAAAGAAATTAGTAATGATTCAAACCTTAAAAAATAAAAATTAGTAACCAAATGATATATGATTTTGCCATTATTGGTGGAGGAATTGTTGGTCTGGCAACGGGATTATTTATTGGAAAAAAAATTCCGTCAGCTCAAATAATTATTCTAGAAAAAGAAAGTCAACTAGCCTTTCATCAAACGGGTCATAATAGTGGGGTGATTCATTCTGGCGTTTACTATAAACCTGGCAGTTTTAAAGCCAAGTTTACCAGAGCAGGTAATCAATCAATGGTTGAATTTTGTCAGACCCATGATCTCCCTTATGATGTTTGTGGTAAAGTCATTGTCGCAACCCAAGAAAAAGAATTGCCCCGTCTCGAAAATCTCTTTAAACGAGGGCTTGAAAATAATTTATCTGTTACCAAGCTCAGTCCAGCAGAAGTTAGGGAAATTGAACCCCATGTAAATTGTTTGGGCGGAATTAGGGTTCCAACGGCGGGAATTGTTAATTATAAAAAAGTTTGTCAAAAGTACGGTGAATTGATCCAATTACAAGGAGGAGAAATTCGCTTAAATACTCAAGTTACTAATATTATTAAGAATCAGGGCTACACCTTAGAAACGAATCAAGCCCCAATAAACACTAAATTTATGATTAATTGCGCGGGCTTACAAAGCGATCGCGTTGCCCAATTAGGAGGAGTCAGTCCTGAAGCTAAAATTGTCCCTTTTCGGGGAGAATATTACGAACTAAAACCCGAGAAAAGGTACTTAGTCAAAAATCTAATTTATCCTGTTCCTAACCCCAATTTTCCCTTTTTGGGGGTTCATTTTACCCGCATGATTGATGGCAGTATTCACGCTGGCCCCAATGCGGTTTTGAGTCTTAAACGAGAAGGTTACGGAAAAACGGATTTTGATTTCAAAGATTTTATCGATGTGATTACCTATCAAGGCTTTTGGAAGTTAGCAGCAAAACACGCCGATGAAGGAATTCAGGAAATT
>JBEIFD010000106.1:0-9134 GCA_040382535.1 Merismopediaceae cyanobacterium | reverse complement strand
TTTATGAAACATTTTTAAATAGACAACTAAAACAAAAAATGCCCATTGATGAGCAATTTTAATTTTATTATCTTGTTATTCTAGTCTTCGTGTCAAAAGACAGCTTGTCATATGGTTTAAATTAAATTTTGAGTAGTGGAAAGATAACATTCATGATTTCTGAGGAGAGAAAAGCCAAGCCTACACCAGATAGCACTAAACCCGATGATTGACTTTGTCCTGATAGCATTTTTTTACCCAGTGCAAAAATCACCATTATGACCAGTAATTGAATAGCAGTAAACCCTAACAAATAAGCGAACAAGGGGGTGGATTCTGCCCCAAAAATAGATTCTCCGTAGGCATAACCGTGAAAGATTCCTGCGATCGCCGACAAAAGAACAATAACGGTCGTGTTAGGACGATTTTTCAGGGAGAGTAAAATACCAAAAAGCAAAACTGAGCCAGAAACCCATAACTCAACGCCTGAAGTATTAAACCCAGCCACGTGTATTCCTGCTCCTAACATCGCCGCTAAAACAAAGGAAATTGGGATAAAAATACCCTTTTGTTGGGTCGCCGCTAACAATCCAACGGATAAAATAAAGGCAAAATGATCAATTCCAATGAGAGGATGGGCTATACCACTGATAAAACCCTGAAAAAAGTCAGTAGGCAGTTCCGATCCCATTCCATGATGGGCTGAGGCGGGGAAAGCGAACAATAATAACCCGATGCTTACAAAAATCCCTAGTCCTAACCGTTTCAAAGCTGTTTTTTCACGGGAAATTTTTAAATCGTTCAAACTTTTCATCACTCTATACCTCGTAGATGTAAAATAAATCAAACTATTCGGCGGGCATCCTGACTCTGAAATAGCAGATATTTCATCACAGTTGCGGGACAGCGTTGGACTCCCACCAAACTTTCCCCGTTTCCTCGGTTGGCTGATCCCCAACAGAACCGAATAAACCAATATATCATGATCGAACGACCCAACTGAGGTAAATAAAATGGCAAACTATGTCCTTAATGCGATCGCGACAGTTGGGTTTCCAAAACCCGAAAACTAACCCAGGGCGTTGAAATAGATTAAAGTGTGAGAAGCGATAAAAATGAACAAGAATTGTACTCTATGCACATCAGTGAACTGACACATCCAAACCAGTTGCACGGGTTGTCAATACGTCAACTAGAGGAAATCTCTCGACAAATCCGAGAAAAGCACTTAGAAACCGTTGCCAAAAGCGGTGGCCATCTAGGGCCAGGTCTAGGCGTAGTTGAACTGACCGTCGCCCTCTATTCCACCCTAGATCTAGACCACGATAAAGTCCTCTGGGACGTAGGACATCAAGCCTATCCCCACAAAATGTTAACAGGTCGGTATCATCGTTTCCATACCCTCCGACAAAAGGACGGGATCGCGGGTTATTTAAAACGTTCTGAGAACAAGTTCGACCATTTTGGAGCAGGTCACGCTTCTACCAGTATTTCGGCGGGCTTAGGCATGGCTCTAGCGCGGGATGCTAAGGGAGAAGATTTTAAAGTTGTCTCTATCATCGGCGATGGCGCACTGACGGGGGGTATGGCCCTAGAGGCGATTAACCATGCGGGACACTTACCCCATACCAATTTGATGGTGATCCTCAACGACAATGAGATGTCCATTTCTCCCAATGTCGGCGCAATTTCTCGCTATCTCAATAAAGTCCGACTTAATCCTGCTGTCCAAAATTTAGCGGACAATTTAGAAGAACAATTTAAACATTTACCCTTTTTCGGTGACTCTTTAACCCCAGAGATGGAACGGGTCAAGGAAGGCATGAAACGCCTAGCTGTTCCCAAGGTGGGAGCCGTCATTGAAGAACTTGGTTTCAAATATTTTGGCCCTATTGATGGGCATAATTTAGAGGAATTAATCGATACCTTTAAACAAGCTCATAAGGTACAAGGCCCCGTTTTTGTCCATGTGGCCACCATTAAAGGCAAGGGTTACGAGTTAGCCGAAAAAGATCAGGTTGGTTACCATGCCCAAAGTCCCTTTAACCTGGCGACAGGTAAGGCGATTCCTTCCAGTAAACCCAAACCTCCTGGTTATTCCAAGGTTTTTGCCCACACACTCACGACCCTCGCCGAAAACAATCCTAAAATTATTGGCATTACGGCGGCCATGGCCACGGGAACAGGCTTGGATAAATTTCAGGCTAAATTGCCTAAACAATACATAGATGTCGGTATCGCAGAACAACACGCCGTTACCCTCGCCGCAGGTCTGGCTTGTGAAGGAATGCGTCCTGTAGTGGCAATTTATTCAACTTTTTTGCAACGGGGTTATGACCAGATTATCCATGATGTCTGCATTCAACATTTACCCGTCTTTTTCTGTTTAGACCGAGCAGGAATTGTCGGTGCAGATGGCCCCACCCATCAAGGGATGTATGACATTGCCTATCTGCGTTGTATTCCCAATCTGGTGATCATGGCTCCCAAGGATGAGGCCGAATTGCAACGGATGGTGGTCACGGGGGTTGAATATACAGACGGCGCGATCGCAATGCGTTATCCCAGGGGGAATGGTCAGGGCGTTCCTCTGATGGAAGAAGGTTGGGAGGCGTTACCCATCGGTAAGGCAGAGATTTTGCGGAGTGGGGATGATGTCCTGATTTTGGGCTATGGCTCTATGGTTTATCCTGCTTTGCAAGCCGCCGAAATTCTCAGTGAACATGGGGTAGAGGCTACGGTGATTAATGCTCGTTTTGTAAAGCCTCTCGATACGGAATTGATCTTGCCCCTAGCGAAACGCATCGGCAAAGTTGTCACCCTCGAAGAAGGCTGTCTGATGGGCGGTTTTGGTTCGGCAGTCTTAGAAGCTTTCTCGGACAATAACGTGTTGGTTCCTGTTAAACGCTTGGGCGTTCCTGATATTTTAGTGGATCACGCTGAACCGAATGAATCTTTTGCTAGTTTGGGTTTAACGACTCCCCAAATTGCGGATCAGGTTTTGGAAGCATTTTTCAGTGAGAGCAAAACGCCTGTTGCAGTCGGTTGATTTTGATTGAATTGCGAATCATTAATTTCCCTTGTTTTAGGTAACAGGGGATTTTTTTGTGGACTTAAAAAGGCGATCGCGAAAACCCTCATAACAAAAAGGCATCCATAACAGATGCCCCAGTTTTCGCCTGAATAGGTAATTTACTTAAAACCAACGGCGGCTTGCCAAACGAAAGCAAGTAACAAAAAGAAGACTGGAATAACAGGTAGAACGTCCACCAAAGGATCAAAGATCTGGTAGGCTTCGGGCAATTTAGCCAATAATAGCGTAATTTCCATTGTTTGAGTTCCCTTTTTAACAGACAAATATAACAAATTGGTTGATTTAAAGACGATCCTACCATGTTTTGTCCGTAATCCTGGGGTTCCTTGAGGGGCTTACGGGCGATCGCGTGATAATCATCGTCCCCCATTCCAAATCTGACTATTTTCGTTATACTTAAAATTTATTTGCGTTGAATTACTCTTTCGATGACAGGTGGTTCACCGTCAGTTCCAATCAATAATTGTCTGGAATCCAAAATATAATTGTGTTTATCATCCGAACCTATGAATTTGTTTCCCTCCTTTTGGACAGGAATCCGTTGATAACCCGTTCCATCGTGGAAGAGCTTTATCATTTGAAAACTAGCTTCTCCAACACAAATCGTAATCAAATAATTCTTGGTTTTAAAAAAAGCATATTCTCTGGTTAGTCCACAAACACTAGTAGAAGCAGAGACTTTTTGAGCAAAGCTAGTCCCTAAAACGGCTGTACTGGTCATTACTAACAATGTAATAATTGCTTTCGTGAATAATGATTTTTTAAAAAATAAACTGTTCATTTTCTTTAATACCCAACGATCTTTATCGAACATTTAATTATTAAACCACAAACCCAAAAGTTTTGATCTGCAATTTTATTCCTAAAGCTTTATCAAAGGGCCGAAGTGAATTTGGTATAATGGATTGCCTCGTTGTCAATCAACTATTGCTCATCAAGTCTCAACTTATTATGTTACAAGCTGGAATCGTCGGACTGCCCAATGTGGGAAAATCAACTCTTTTTAATGCTCTGGTGGCAAATGCTAAGGCAGAGGCGGCAAATTTTCCGTTTTGTACGATTGAACCGAATGTGGGAGTGGTTTCTGTTCCCGATGATCGCCTGGGAATTTTAGCCAAAATCAGCCAATCGGTTAAGATTATTCCCACCCGTATGGAATTTGTGGATATTGCGGGATTAGTCAAGGGAGCGAGTCAGGGGGAAGGTTTAGGCAATCAATTTCTGGCAAATATTCGGGAAGTCGATGCGATCGTTCATGTGGTGCGCTGTTTTGATGATGACGATATTATTCATGTTTCTGGCTCGGTTGATCCTGAACGAGATATTGAAGTGATTAATTTAGAATTGGCCCTAGCGGATTTATCCCAAGTCGAAAAACGCTTAGAACGGGCGAAAAAACAAGCTAAGGGAAATAAAGATCAACAAGTTGAAATTGAAGTTCTAGAAAAAATTATTGCCCTTTTAAATGAAGGAAAACCTGCTCGTAATTTGAAATTAACGGAAGAAGAAGAGTTATTAATTAAACCCTTGGGATTATTAACTCGTAAACCGATTATTTTTGCCGCAAATGTCTCAGAAGAAGATTTGGCATCGGGCAATGATTGGGTTAAAAAAGTAGAAGCGATCGCGACCCAAGAAGGGGCTAAAGTTGTCATTGTTTCGGCTCAAGTCGAAGCAGAATTACTGGAATTACCCGAAGAAGAACAATTGGATTATTTAGCATCCCTCGGTGCGACGGAAGGGGGACTCAAATCCCTGATTAAAGCAACCTATGAATTATTGGGATTACGGACTTATTTAACCACAGGCCCGCAAGAAACTCGCGCTTGGACAATCCAGGCAGGAATGAAAGCCCCCCAAGCCGCAGGAGTCATTCATACGGATTTTGAACGGGGTTTTATTCGAGCAGAAACCGTCGCTTTTAACGATTTAGTCGCCACAGGGGGAATGCAAGCGGCCAAGGAAAAAGGATTAGTCCGCAGTGAAGGCAAAGAATATGTCGTCCAAGAAGGGGATGTGTTATTATTCCGTTTTAATGTTTAAATAAAGATATTTAAACGCCATTTAATGAATTATAGGAGCTAGAAAATGAATCTCATTGGTTTATTAGTCGCTTGGCTGGTGACTGCCGTTAGTCTATTTCTGATTTCCAAGTTACCAACTGGTGTGGAAATTAGCAGTTTTCAAAAAGCGTTAATTT
This sequence comes from Merismopediaceae cyanobacterium, assembly GCA_040382535.1. Classification (GTDB taxonomy): domain Bacteria; phylum Cyanobacteriota; class Cyanobacteriia; order Cyanobacteriales; family Microcystaceae; genus Snowella. The sequence continues at coordinate 3,861 of JBEIFD010000106.1, read as the reverse complement.
CTGCCATTGTTTTCGGCTTACTCAATGCCTTTGTCCGCCCTGTGATCGCATTCTTTACTTTCCCATTCATCTTCTTTACTTTTGGATTATTTTCTGTTGTCATCAATGCCATTATTTTTTTGTTAGCCGCTGCTTTAGTCGATGGTTTTTCTCTCAGATGGGGATTTTGGAGTGCTTTAATTGGAGCCTTTTTATTGGGCTTTATCAACTCTCTGATTTATTATTTTCTACCTGCTTAGTTTAATGTTGTAATCGCGTCTTAATGGAAAATACCTTAAGACGCTTTTTTTATTTCTGTTGACACGATGTTTGTCAAATTTCAATATAAGCTTAAATCCTGATTTATCCTAAAAGGCTGAAATAAAAGACTTATGTTATTGTAAAATTCATATTAAATCCCCTTCATTGAAAATAATGCTAATTTAGTAAGTATTGTTAGATGAATTAGATTCGGGCCTTATGGGAATGTGATGAGTCTTTGTATTAATCCCAAGTGTGAACTAGCTAAAAATCAAATTAACCAGGGGCAAAATCTTTTTTGCTCAGGTTGTGGTTCGAGTTTATTGATCAATGATATCTACCGAGTTCTACGTTATTTGGGACTTGGGGGGTTTGGTTGGACAGCCTTAGTCGATGATGGTGGTTCTCTAAAAGTTCTCAAAGTTTTACATAATACTGACCCCAAGGCAATTAGTTTGTTTGATCAAGAAGCTGAGGTTCTACAGAGACTAAATCATGCAGGCATCCCAAAAGTCGAAGTAGGAGGACGTTTTAATTACTATCCCAAAGGAAGTAATATACCTTTACGTTGCTTGATAATGGAATTTATTGAAGGTGAAAACCTAGAAAACTATTTAGAAAAACGGAATTATCGTCCCATTTCTGAACAGGCGGCAGTGCGTTGGTTACGCGAATTAGTAGAAATTTTAGATTTGGTACATAGAGCTAACTATTTTCATCGAGATATTAAACCTGCGAATATCATGCTCCGTAATACGGGTCAATTGGCTTTAATTGATTTCGGGACAGCACGAGAAGAAACCCAAACCTATTTACAAAAGCAACAGGGACAAGCAGTAACAGGGATTATTTCTATAGGTTATACACCCCATGAACAATCCAATGGTCAGGCCGAATACCGTTCTGATTTTTTTGCTTTGGGTCGAACTTTTGTCTTTTTACTGACGGGCAAGCATCCCCATGAATTTATTGAAAGTTTAAAAAGAGGTTTACAATGGCAAGAGGATGCTCAATCTTATAGTCAAGTTTTGCGCGATTTTATTGATCGTCTGATGTATATTGACGTGGAGGATAGACCTTATAATACTCAAGCTGTCTTAAGAGAATTAACTGTCTTGGAAAAAAGTTATCGCTCTGTTTCTAATCCAAAATTGATTTCTTCTTCTGAATCACCATTATTACTGAAGAAAACAGAAAATTCTGTTGTTCAAAACAGTGCTAAATCTCAAAAGAAATTATTAATACAAAAATTGTTATTTGTTTTAGTAGTAGTTAGTATAGTCCCGCTATCTTTTTTTATATTTTTAGTTAAACCAATCGGTTCATTTGTTACTTTCTTAGTAACTTCTGTTACTCTGTTTCTGATTTCCAAGTTACCGACCGGGGTAGAAATTAGTAGTTTCCAAAGAGCGTTAATTTCTGCCATTATTTTTGCTTCAATCAATGTCTTTGTTCGTCCCGTTATTGCGTTCTTCTCTTTCCCCATCACATTTTTGACTTTTGGTTTATTCTCTATTGTCATCAATGCGATTATTTTTGGATTAGCCGCCGCTTTAGTGGATGGTTTTTCTCTCAGATGGGGATTTTGGAGTGCTTTAATTGGAGCCTTTTTATTGGGCTTTATTAATTCTCTGATTTATCGATTTTTACCCATTTAGTTTAAGAGGGCGATCGCCTTTTTTAAATTTTTTAAATTCGGAGTTTATTATGAAACTACTACTATACGAAACAGATTACAATCAATGGGTAAATGAAACCGTACAACAATTACGAGAGCGACAATTTGATGGAGTGGATTGGGACAATTTAATTGAAGAAATTGAAGATATGGGAAAAAGCCAAAAACGAGCATTAGAAAGCTTTTTAACCCGTTTAGTGGAACATCTTCTCAAACTTTCCTATTGGGAATCTGAAAAAAAAAGAAATGGCAATCATTGGAAATCAGAAATCGTTAATTTTCGTTATCAAATCCATAAAAGATTAAAAGAATCACCGAGCCTACGCCCAGAATTAGAATCTATTTACTCTGAAATTTTTCCCGTTGCGATTAAATCTGTCTCCCAATTGTTTCCGTTAGAAAAAGATGCTTATATTCCCCTCGAAAAAACCTTAGATAATGACTGGTTTCCTGAATGATTTTTAGATAATTTTAGATAATAAGTTGAGTCCATTATGAATACTCAAAATCTAGTAGAAAAACCCTATATCGAATTTCCCGATCACACCCAATTACCTGAATCGGATGGAACTATTGGGGCAAACTTTCAAGAACATCCCCAGGGGATTTTATTAACAGATTCTATTACCCCTGTCCTGCAAAACATTCATCCTGATGGACAATACTGCATTGGACAAGATTCAGGAATTTATTGGAGAATGGTCGATCCTCCCGAAACAGGAGCCGAAGCTCCAGACTGGTTTTATGTTGGGAATGTACCGTCAACTTTAGGGGGAGCAATCCGACGCTCCTATGTTTTATGGCGAGAATCTATTCCTCCTTTAATTGCCATTGAATTTGTTTCAGGTAATGGTTCAGAAGAACGAGATAAAACCCCCTGGCAAGGTAAATTTTGGGTCTATGAAACCGTCATTCGTCCCGCTTTTTATGCTATTTACGAAGTCAAATTAGCGCGGGTAGAGGTTTATCACCTGATTGAAAATTGCTATCAATTAGCGACTCCTAATGAACGGGGACATTACCCGATTGAACCGCTAGGAGTTGAGTTAGGAATCTGGCAAGGACAATATCAAAATCTGGATTTACCTTGGTTGCGATGGTGGGATTGTGAGGGGAATTTGTTGCTTACAGGTCACGAACAGGCCAAACAATCTGAACTGCTTTTGCAACAGGAACAGGAACGTTCCCAAAAATTAGCAGACCGTTTACGAGAATTAGGTATTGATCCTAATAATTTATCTTAATGTTTTAATAAAGGCGATCGCGTTTGTCTAAAATGGCACGCAATGATCGAAAGTATTCGTTAAAATTGTATTCATCTAATACGAAGGAGTAATTTTTAATAATGTTTAAAAGATGGGATCAGTTTCAAGAATTTTTGAATTGGTTTTTTCAAGTTGTGAAACGGTACTGGTCATCTTCAGAAAAATGGAAAGCGATCGCTATTCTATCTTTTTTAATCGTTTGTATTGTTGCGAGTAATAATTTGTTTGTTGCCTTTAGTGGAATCCAAAATTCTCTCTTAAGTCATTTAACAGAAAAGAAGGTTCCCGAATTTCAACAAGATCTTATCAATATTGCTAAGATGGGAGTAGTTATCATTACAGTTTTAGTCCTCCGAAATTATGCTCAAAATAAACTAGTTCTGTATTGGCGAAATTGGCTAACTCTTGATTTTTTAGCAAATTATTTTAGTGATCGAAATTTCTATAAAATCAACATCAATAAAAATATTGATAACCCCGATCAACGAATTGCGGATGATATTAATAGTTTTGTTGAAAGTACACTGAAATTCACCCTAGATTTTGGAGATACCCTATTAGGAGGAATTCTATTTCTCGGAGTCCTTTGGTCTTTAGGAAGTTTTTTGGTCTGGGTAGCGATCGCCTCTGCTACGGTTCAAACTCTGATTAGCTTCTTTTTAGGACGAGTGTTAACCC
>JBEIFD010000105.1:0-9143 GCA_040382535.1 Merismopediaceae cyanobacterium | reverse complement strand
CAGCAAATTTTATGCAATACTGTTAAAAGTTTTATTATCCCTTAACCTTGTAACGATTTTTCTTCCTGAATTATTAAACCACTCAACCCTCTTTATATCCCCAATGTTTGGTCTTATTGGTCATCTCACTAGTTTAGAACACGCCCAATCCGTTGCTGAAGCCCTTGGTTATCCCGAATATGCCAACGAAGGCTTAGATTTTTGGTGTTCCGCCCCACCCCAGATTGTGGATAGCTTCCATGTAACTAGCGTGACCGGACAAACCATTGAAGGAAAATACGTTGAATCCTGTTTTTTACCTGAAATGCTGATGAATCGGCGAATTAAAGCTGCGATTCGTAAAATATTAAACGCCATGGCCCTGGCTCAGAAAGCAGGTTTAAATATCACGGCCCTGGGCGGATTTTCTTCCATTATTTTTGAAGAATTTAATCTTAAGGATAACAACCAAGTCCGTAATGTCTCCCTCGAATTTGACCGTTTCACCACAGGGAATACCCACACAGCCTATGTGATTTGTCGTCAGGTAGAACAGGCTTCAGCCCAATTGGGGATAGACCTCTCCCAAGCCGCGATCGCCGTTTGTGGAGCCACAGGGGATATTGGGAGTGCAGTCTGTCGTTGGTTAGACCAGAAAACAGAAGTCAAAGATTTATTATTAATTGCTCGGAATCAGGAACGGTTACAGGCACTCCAGGCTGAATTAGGTCGGGGAAAAATTATGGAGCTAGAAGAAGCTCTGCCCCAAGCGGACATTATTGTATGGGTCGCTAGTATGCCCAAGGGAGTGGAAATTAATTCACAAAGTCTTAAAAAACCCTGTTTAATTATCGATGGCGGTTATCCCAAAAATTTGGGGACAAAAATCCAATACCCCGATGTCCATGTTTTAAAGGGCGGTATTGTTGAGCATTCCCTAGATATTGACTGGAAAATTATGCAAATCGTCAGTATGGATGTTCCTTCTCGTCAAATGTTCGCCTGTTTTGCTGAAGCGATTTTATTAGAGTTTGAGCAATGGCACACGAATTTTTCCTGGGGACGCAATTTGATTACGGTTAATAAAATGGAGCAAATTGGCACGGCTTCCGTTAAGCATGGTTTCAGACCATTATTAAGTTTTTAGACTATCTTTTGGGCTATGTGAGCCAGTTTGACCGTGATTTCTGGGAATAACGTTTAGTTAAAGCTTGAAAATTTAATTCGGCTTGTTGAGTAAAGCAACGGCTTGAGAGCGATCGCGGACTCCTAGTTTATTGACAATAGCGTGAATATGTACCCGCACCGTTCCTGACGCAATATAAAGGCGATCGCTGATTTCTTGATCGGTTTTTCCCGTAGCCATCAAAGTCAAAATTTCCTGTTCTCGTTCCGTTAATAAAGATAAATTGGGAGTCAAAGATTGAGCGGAAGATTGATTAAAAGTAGTGCGAATTTCATCAGTCGCCTTAGAATCCCACCAAGAGGCTCCTGCTACCACCGAACGAATCGCTAAAACTAGGGTTTGAGCGTCAATTCCTTTGAGACAAAATCCTTGAATACCTGTTTCAATTAAACGATTAATTAGAGTCGGTTCAGAACGAGAAGTTAGGGCTAAAATCGGTAAATTGGGATGTTCCATCTTGATTTGCTGACAGGCTTCTAGACCACTCATTCGGGGTAAGCCAATGTCTAAGAGAATCAGATCTAAGGAATGACGATTAGCCAGATCAACGGCGGTTTCTCCATCTTCGGCTTCGGCGACAATTTCAATATTGGCTTCTTGCTGAAGACGGACGACTAATCCTAAACGAAAGAGTTCATCATCTTCTACGAGAAGAATGCGTAAGGGACTCAATGACATTTTTTAATTAAGGGAATGTTCCGCTTCTTTTCTATGATAGGGATAAACGGACAATTTAAAGGCAAACATTGCACCGATAGGATCACGGCTTTCTGCCCAAATTTGACCGTGATGGGCTTCAATAATTTGACGACAAAGATAAAGCCCCAGTCCTGTTCCCTTTGCTTGGCGATCGCTATTTCCCTGATAAAAGCGTTCAAAAAGATAGGGCAATTCTTCATCTCGAATACCAGAGCCACTGTCAGAAATCTTAACGATTTGATAGACAGATTGGGACGATAAACTAATTTCAACGCGATCGCCCCGTCGGGAATGATTAATGGCATTCATTAATAAATTATTTAAAACCCGTTGAAGTTGGAAAGCATCACCCTTAACCCAGAGAGATTGACGAAAATCAGATTCCCCATAATTAATGGAAATATAGACTTGATGAGTAGCGGCTAATTCTGCCAGGGAATTGGTTACCTCTTCGACTAAAACCGTTAGATCGATGGGTTCTAAATTGAGCTTTAAACCTTCAATATCATTCCGATAAATATCTAACAATGTTGCCACTAATTGCAGACTAGATTGATGGCTGCGGGTCATGGTTGCTAAAACTTTTTGCTGAAGCGTTGTGACCGTACCAAACTTACCTTCATGAAAAGCTTTAAGGGTTTCTAGCGCACCGAGTAAAGGTGTTTTTAAATCATGAGTTAGCGTCGAAGCAAAATCTTCGCGGAGTCTGACTAATTGTTCTTGGGCTTGCAGTTTAGATTGTTGTTGGGAAAGCGATTCTTGATAACGACGGTTGCGTTCACTTAACCATCCCGTCACCATCAATGACATTACTGCGATCAAACGACTAGCAAAGGTTGCAGGTTCAACAATATGTCTAGAAGGTAGGCATAAATTAAGCAAGGTTAAAAAAACCGCGATCGCTGTAGCTAAGATTGTAGCAGAACGACCAAATCGAGCATTAACCAATAGAATCGGCCCTGTATAAAGATAACCAAAAACATAATTAGGCGGCGTTAAAAACTCTAGAATTAAAACAATTATAAATAAGGTAATAACTAAAAGAATCTCTGGAAAATTCAAATCGGATAAAAAATGACGAAAACGCATTATTTTTCGGTTGATATACTGTTGAATTAACAATGCAAACGTGAAATTCTACTCTAGTGTAGCTTAACTACCCATCGAAGCGTGTTTATAAACAATGTTTAGTTGTGTTTAGATAAGCGTTTAGATTTTTTACTTAAACAGTTTAGAAAAAATAAACCTAAATTTATATAAATTCAATAACAGTTTATCTATTAATTCTTTTAGAATGAGCATATTCACCAATTCTCCTCTCTAGAATTATGTGGCAAGGATTTATTCAAATCGCCCTAACTCTGGCAATTATGATAGCAATTATCCCTATTTTGGGGAGCTATATCGCCAAGGTATTTTTAGGACAAAAAACTTTTCTGGATTCCCTACTGAATCCCGTTGAAAAGAAAATCTATCATTTGATTCAAATTCGTTCCCAGGAACCGATGACAGGTTGGCAATATGCGAAAGCGTTGCTTTATAACAATTTAGTGATGGGGATTTTCGTTTATCTCCTTTTAATCAATCAAGCCCATCTACCCTTGAATCCAACCAGTTTAAATGCACCAACTTGGGATACAGCATTACATACCACTATTTCTTTTTTAACAAATACGGATCAACAGCATTATTCAGGTGAAACAACCTTAAGTTATGCCAGTCAAATGTTCGCCCTTGGCTTTTTATTTTTTACCTCATCAGCCACAGGTCTAGCGGTAGGAATTGCGTTTATTCGCGGATTAACAGGCAATTTACTAGGTAATTTTTATGTTGATTTGATTCAATCTATTACTCGAATTTTATTACCTTTTTCTATAGTAGGGGCAATCTTATTAATTCTGGCAGGTGTTCCTGAAACTTTATCTAATCCCATTAGTTTAACTACCTTGGAAGGTGTAAATCAAGTGATTGCCATTGGCCCCGTTGCTCATTTTGAAATTATTAAACAATTAGGCGAAAATGGTGGCGGATTTTTTAGCGTTAATTCAGCCCATCCCTTTGAGAATCCCAATGCTTTTTCTAACTTACTCGCAATCATTGCAATGATTAGTATTCCTAGTTCACTCATTTATACCTACGGAATTTTTGCTCGCAATAAACGCCAAGCTTGGTTAGTTTGGGGAATGGTTTTTACCATTTTTGTCGTGCTAATTGGAATTACCGCCATAGGAGAATTTCAAGGCAATCCTCTCGTTAATTCCCTACTCGGAAACCAACAGGCAAATCTAGAAGGAAAAGAAGTTCGTTTTGGTTGGGCGCAAACGGCTCTTTTTGCGATTACGACCACTGGAACCATGACGGGTGCAGTGAATGGAATGCTAGATTCATTTATGCCTACGGGGGGATTTAGTACTTTATTTAATTTATTTTTACAGATTATCTGGGGAGGACAAGGCACAGGTACGGCTTATCTTTTTATCTATCTTATTTTAGCGGTCTTTTTAACAGGCTTAATGGTGGGAAGAACACCCGAATTCTTAGGACGTAAAATTGAAAAGCAAGAGATTATTCTTGCCAGTGTCATTTTACTCATTCATCCCATCGGTATTTTAATTCCCAGCGCGATCGCCTTAGCTTTTCCTGAGCAGTTAGCAGGCATTAGTAATCCAGGCTTTCATGGAATTTCCCAAGTTGTTTATGAGTATGCGTCGGCTGCTGCTAATAACGGTTCGGGCTTTGAAGGATTAGCCGATTCTCAACCTGCTCCTACGGCTCTTTGGTGGAATTTAAGCACTTGTTTTAGCCTACTGTTAGGACGATTCGTTCCCATTATTGCGCTCTTACTTTTAGCCGATAATATGTTACGCAAACAACCTGTCCCCATGACATCGGGAACCCTCCGAACGGATACGGTTTTGTTCACAGGCGTAACGGCGGGTGTAATTTTAATTTTAGGTGCATTAACCTTTTTTCCTGTGTTGGCATTAGGGCCGATCGCGGAAGCATTTAAATTAGCAGGAGGCTAAAATTCGTGTTAAAAAAACGTTTATTAAGATCTGAAAGAAGACATACTCCAAAAGCGAAAACTAAGGGTTTATATTCCAGAGCGATTAAACAGGCTTTTGTTAAACTTGATCCTCGTATTGCCATTAAAAACCCTGTCATGTTTTTAGTTTGGATTGGCACAATTGTCACCGCTTTAGTAACCATTAATCCTGAACTTTTTGGGGATGTTGCTGATAATAATCCAAGACTATTTAACGGTTTAATTACCCTGATTTTATTCGTTACCCTTCTCTTTGCTAATTTTGCGGAAGCCTTCGCCGAAGGTCGAGGAAAAGCCCAAGCTGATGCCCTCGGAGCCACCAAAACCGATACCACTGCCCGCAAAATTCTGCCCGATGGTTCTACCGCCGACGTGAGTTCTACCAGTCTTAAACGTGGGGATCAAATTAAAGTCATTGCGGGCGATATTATTCCTGCGGATGGAGAAGTTTTGGGCGGTATGGCGAGCGTGGATGAATCTGCCATTACGGGAGAATCTGCCCCTGTTTTAAAGCAACCTGGAACCGATATTGCCAGTTCAGTAACGGGCGGAACGCGAATACTTTCCGATGAATTATTGATTCGCGTCACTTCAGATCCAGGCAAAGGTTTTATCGATCGCATGATTGCCTTAGTGGAAGGAGCAGAACGCAGTAAAACACCGAATGAAATTGCTTTAACGGTTTTGTTAGCCGTTTTAACCGAGGTCTTCCTGATCGTCATTGCCACTCTTCCCGCGATCGCTAATTACGTCAATAGTCCCGTCAGTATTGCGGTTTTAATTGCCCTATTAGTGGCTCTCATTCCCACTACTATTGGTGGTTTATTAAGCGCGATCGGGATTGCAGGCATGGATCGAGTTGCTCAATTTAACGTCATTGCCACCTCTGGAAGAGCAGTCGAAGCCTGTGGAGATATTAACACTTTAGTATTAGATAAAACGGGAACTATTACGTTAGGAAATCGTTTAGCCGACGAATTTATTCCTATTCATGGTCATAGTCTAAAAGAAGTTGCTCAAATTGCCTTAGTTTCCAGTATTTTTGATGAAACACCCGAAGGTCGTTCGATTATTAATCTAGCTGAAAAACTAGGAGCAAAAATTGATTTTGATCAGAATACAGCCAAAGGCATTGAATTTTCTGCGCGAACTCGTATGAGTGGAACCGATTTAGCAGATGGTCAAGAAATTCGCAAAGGAGCCGTCGATGCCATTAAAGGGTTTGTTCGCTCCAGGGGAGGCAAAATATCTACTGATTTAGATAATGCCTATGAAAGTATTTCGAGATTAGGAGGAACGCCTTTAGCGGTCTGTCAAGGAGAAGAAATTTACGGTGTCATTTACCTGAAAGATATTATTAAACCTGGGATTAAAGAACGTTTTGATCAATTACGACGCATGGGAATTCGCACTATTATGTTAACAGGAGATAACCAAATTACCGCATCCGTTATTGCCCAAGAAGCAGGTGTTGATGACTTTATTGCTGAAGCGACACCTGAAGACAAAATTGAAGTGATTCGGGCCGAACAAGCTAAGGGAAAATTGGTCGCTATGACAGGGGATGGAACGAATGACGCGCCTGCTTTAGCCCAAGCCAATGTGGGTGTAGCTATGAATTCGGGAACACAAGCGGCAAAAGAAGCTGCCAACATGGTGGATTTAGATTCTGACCCTACAAAACTGATTGATATTGTTACCATCGGCAAACAATTATTAATTACTCGCGGTGCTTTAACGACGTTTTCGATTGCAAATGATATTGCGAAATATTTTGCCATTATTCCTGCTATGTTTGCCACTGTTGGTATCGGTAGTTTAAATATTATGGGTCTTGCTAGTTCCCAATCAGCAATTCTATCAGCGTTAATTTACAATGCTCTGATTATTCCTGCTCTCATTCCTTTGGCTTTAAAAGGGATTAAATTTCGGCCTTTAACTGCCGATCAATTGTTGCAACGCAATATTTTTATTTACGGTTTAGGAGGTGTTATCGCTCCCTTTATTGCTATTAAAATAATTGATCTTTGTGTAACAGCAGTCGGTTTAGCTTAGGATTAATTTTATCTCATTCAAGAAACTACTATGGACAATAGACAATGAAAAATAATCAATTTATTAAACTCCGTTCCTATCCTCAAAAAATAGCCGTCTATTTCCTAATTATTCTTGGACTGAATTTGATTGTTTCTCCCCTGGTTCAAGCTTCAACTGGTGGGGTTTTATCACGGGGACAATCCTATGCTTTGGGTTTATTAGGATTGGTAACTTTCAGTTTATTTGTCTATCTTTTTGTCGTCATTTTTCAACCAGAGAGATTTTAAAATGAGTGATTTTCGAGAAATATCTAGAGCCGTTCGAGTGACTTTAATTTTATGGATTATAACCGCCGTTATCTATCCCTTTAGTCTTTTATTATTTGGACAAATAGCCTTACCCTTTCAAGCAAATGGTAGTTTAATAAAAAATGCTCAAGGAGCGGTAATTGGTTCTACCTTAATTGGTCAACCTTTTAGTAGCGATCGCTATTTTTGGAGTCGTCCGAGTACCGTTGACTACAGCACGGGAGAAGCGGCGGGAATAACAGGTATTTCAGGAGCGAGTAATTTAGCCCCCAGTAATCCCGATTTAACGAAACGGATTCAAACCAGAATTTTAGAATTACAAAAAGTCGATCTGACTCCCACTAATGATTTAGTTTATACTTCTGGATCAGGACTAGATCCCCATATTAGTGTTCAATCTGCTACTAATCAAATTGCTCGTATTGCTAAGGTTAGAAAATTAGATACGAATCAAGTTGAATTACTCATTGTTCAAGCTACAGAAGGTCGATTTTTAGGCATCTTTGGAGAAGATGCTGTTAATGTTTTAAAATTAAATCTTGCCCTTGATAGTCTAGCAAATTCTAATCAACCAAAACCATGATTCTAGAAAAAAGAGGTCGGCATAAAATTTTTATTGGTATGGCTCCAGGCGTTGGTAAGACCTATAAAATGCTAACTGACGCTCAAAATTTGAAAAAAGAAGGGCTTGATGTCGTCATTGGTTTACTCGAAACCCATAACCGTCAGGAAACCCTAAAACAAGCTGAAGGACTAGAAATTATTCCACGCCGATCTCTTAATTCCAATCAATTAAATCTTTTGGAAATGGATACGGATGCTATTATTAACCGCGCTCCCCAATTAGTTTTAATCGACGAATTAGCTCATACGAATATTCCTAGTTCTGCCCGAAAAAAACGTTATCAAGATGTAGAAGAAGTCCTCAAAGCAGGGATTAATGTTTATTCTACGGTTAATATTCAGCACTTAGAAAGTTTAAATGATTTAGTGGCTAGAATTACAGGGGTTATTGTCGCAGAACGAATACCCGATCGCCTTTTAGAAGAAGCCGATGAAGTTGTCCTCATTGATGTGACGGCTGAAACCTTAGAAGAAAGATTATTAGAAGGAAAAATTTACGCACCAGAAAAAATTCAGCAGTCCTTAGAAAATTTCTTTCAACGACGCAATTTAATTGCACTGAGAGAATTAGCCTTAAGAGAAGTCGCTAATACGGTTGAAGAAGAAGGAGAAGAAACTACTTTAAATGGACAATCTTGCCCTATTCAGGAAAGGGTTTTAGTGTGTATTTCAACCTATCCTAATTCTTTACGTTTATTACGTCGAGGAGCTAGGCTTGCAAATTATATGAAAGTTCCTTTATTTGTTTTATTTATAGAAGATCCTGATCGATTTTTAACGAAAGAAGAAAGTTTACATATCGAAACTTACGAGCAACTTTGTCGAGAATTTGAAGGCACTTTTTTACGGTTTAAAAGTAGTAATATTCCCCAGGCGATCGCAGAAGTAGCAGAAAGAGAAAGAATCACTCAAATTGTGATCGGAGAAAGTCAACAATCTCGATGGAAACGATTACTCAAAGGGTCATTTACTCAAAAATTAATGAAACTAATTTGGAACAAACAAATCGATCTTCATATCATTGCGACTAAAAAAAGTTGAGTTTGAGACAGCTTCCACTAAATAGGGTTTCAGATCTCTATTAAGTTAAGTTTTTAAAAAGCTTTAAATTCATTTTATAAAATTATTCACCATTACCCCCTCTAACCTTCCGTGATCGGTTCGTTTGTCGTAATCAATATCCCGTTGTCCATACTGCTGAAGAATTTGATGTCCTTTTTGATTAGCGGATACTTCTAGCTGTTGACAATTCGGAAAAGAACCT
>JBEIFD010000104.1:0-9190 GCA_040382535.1 Merismopediaceae cyanobacterium | reverse complement strand
GTGACCCTTTTCAAGCGTCCTCTAAGACTTGTTGCGATCGCTATTCATCAATAATCGCGTTTCTATCTAAAAGCAATAAATTCCGCAATTGATCCGTATCGAGATCTGTTAACCAATTTTCTCCTGCATCAACGGTTTGATCTGCGAGTTGCTTTTTACTCTCAATCATGTCATTAATTTTTTCCTCTAACGTGCCAGTACAGACAAATTTATGCACTTGGACATTGCGTTTTTGACCAATGCGAAAAGCCCGATCCGTTGCTTGATTTTCCACCGCAGGATTCCACCAACGGTCAATATGAAAAACATGATTTGCCCTCGTTAAATTTAAACCCGTTCCCCCTGCTTTGAGAGACAGAATAAAAATCTTCGGTGCATCAGGATCATTTTGAAAACGATCAATCATAACCTGTCGAGCTTGGCGAGAAGTTCCCCCATGTAGAAAAAGAACTTCTTGGTTAAAGTACTGACTCAGATAGGGTTTGAGTAAATGTCCCCACTCAGCAAATTGGGTAAAAATTAAAGCGCGTCCTGCGTCAGCAGAGCCATAGGCATCGCCTTGCTCAACAACCTCTTCTAACATTTCCTGTAATCGCAACAACTTTCCTGAAAGAGCCGCATTTTCTAACAACTTTTCTTTTAAATATTGGGAGGGATGATTGCAAATTTGTTTCAGTTTTACCAATAATCCTAAAACTAAAGCATGACGTTGAATTCCTGTTGAATCTTCAATTTTTGCTAGGGATTGTTCCACTAACGCTTCATACAGATTTGCCTGTTCTAAAGAAAGTCCACAGAAGACAGTCATCTCTTGTTTTTCGGGTAAATCTTGAATAATACTCGTATCCGTTTTTAAGCGACGCAGAATAAAAGGACGCACCAACGATCGCAACACTTGCAACGATTGGCGATCGCCGAATTTTTCGATAGGAGTCGCAAAACGTTTTTGAAAAAAAGCTTGAGTTCCCAAAAAATTGGGATTAAGAAAATCTAAAATGGCCCAGAGTTCCGACAATCGATTTTCCACAGGTGTTCCTGTTAGTGCAATGCGAAAACCTGCTTTAAGTTGACGAACTGCTTGGGACTGTTTTGATTGGGGATTCTTAATATTTTGTGCTTCATCTAAAACAATACCCTGCCAATCAATTTTTTCGAGGGTTTTACTATCTCGATAAAGCAAGGCATAACTGGTTAAAATCAGATTTTTATGGTGAATCGTTTTAGCAAAATCCGTTCCCTTACTCCGTTTATCCCCATGATGAATATGAACGGATAAACTGGGCGCAAATTTTTTAATTTCATGTTCCCAATTATTAATAACCGATGTTGGGCAAGCAATTAATACGGGTTTGGTTAACATCGATTCTGATTTTAAATGGAGCATAAAAGCCAACAGTTGCGGTGTTTTTCCTAACCCCATATCATCCGCTAAACAAGAACCCAATCCCCATTTTTCTAGAAAGGCTAACCAACCCACACCCCGCGCTTGATAGGGTCGTAAAGTTCCCTTAAAACCCGATGGATTTTCGATGGGTTGAATTGCCTGATTATCCGTAATATTTTGAATAAATTGTTGCAATACTCCCGATGCTTCAAAGTTGACAACGGGTAATTTTGCGAGGGTTTGATTTTCCCCAATACTAATTCTCAGGGCATCTTCAACGGATAAACTCAGGGATTCATTGGATTTATTTAAAATACTCTGGGCCGCACGAACATCGGCGGGTTGGAGGGTAATCCATTCTCCATTAATTTCCACTAAGGGCGATCTTTGATCCAGTAATTGTTTAAAATCTTTTTCTGAAATGACGCGATCGCCGATGATCAATTGTAAATTGTATTGAACAAGGGAATTTAAGCTCAATCTTTCCCCTTTTTTAGGGTTAACTTGTCCCTGAATTTGTAAGCCTAAGCGTTTTGTTTCACCTCCTGACGCTAAACTTGGCGGAACGATCACACCCAATCCGTTATCCTCTAATTGCCAGGCAGAAGCTTTAATAAATTCATAGACTTGAATCGAATCCAGGGTGCAATAACTCGGCTGAGATTCTTCTAAACTGGTCGCAATAGGAGCATACAGCCGAGACGCTAATCCTAATCCTTTTAATAGGGTTTCTTGGGGCTGTTCAATCACCCGATTTTCCCAAATTAATTGTTCACTCTGTTGTTGCCAAATGGTATCGGCATTTACCCAAAAGCTGGCATTATCTAACGCTTGTAAAACATAATTTAATCGCCAATGAGTATTTCCTGAAAGGATCTCTTCCTGATTCGGTGGCTCTAAGACAAAACAAACTCGAAATTGATGTTTACCTAGTTGTTGATTCTCAGGACTCACCAGATAATCTTGAATAGGTAATTGCCAATTATTGAGAGCCGCAACTATTTTTTGAACTTGATTATTTTCTCCAGTAATTAAAGTTTTAGGATTAGTTAAACTTTCTAACCAGGTTTGTAGGGGCGTTTCTTTAATGAGGTTTAAAGCAGGACTTTTTGTAATAACCTGGGCATTCACCATTGCTTGCAGAAAAGATAAAATAATTTTCTGGGCTAATAGGAGAAAATCAGAATTATTAGTTTGTTCAGAAAGTTGTCCATAACTCCAACAAACGGGCGGCATTAATTGACTAAATTTGGCTAGACGAGTTTGATCTAAGGTGCTATCAATGAGGGGATACCAACAGGCTTGATTTCTCGACGGGGTGACTTGAAGACCAGGTAAAAACTTGCGGCGAACAATTAAATCCAAACTCCAACGATAAAGATGGCTAAAAAATTGTAAATCATGACCGAAAAGACTTTTTTTGTCTAAACCCAAAGAAACGTTTTTTAAAAATTCACTCGTTGCAAAAGCATCAAGGCGAATACCCTGCACTTGCCAGGGATGGAAACTCAGACTCGTAGGCTTCAATTCGCAGCTATCTTGCCCCGAAAGTAGGGGATAGGTGACTTTTTTAACGGTTTGGCTCGGTAGGATGATAATTTTTGTTTGCCAAAGGGAATCGAAATCGGGTGAGATTTTTCCTGTCAATTCCTGTAAGCAAGTTTTAAAGCTCTCTTTGTCCAAATTGAAGGGATGGGGACGAATTTCTGACTCGTTAGCTGGTTCGATCGCTTCACCCAGATCACGCCAAGCTTCTGCCCAAATCCATAAATAACCGACGGATTCGCCTTGAATAATCCAACTACCGTGTAATGTTGCCATGAATTTCAATTCCGCAAAAAATTAATGACCATTACGGTTAGCGGTGTTCTGCTGGGTAATGGCGACTCCCCTGTTCAAAATCTGGAGGGAAGTTTTAAGTATCATCCATTGTAGTTGACGATTTGCTTGTTAAATAGAAATGGGGTTTGTATTAATTTCGGTTTGGATTATGATTTCTCGTTTTTGGCGTGTTTGTTTACTGCTGGTGTTGGTGGTCTTTTTGGCGGCTTGTCAGGCGACGGAGGCTCCTTTAGAGTTTGCACCCGATGGAAAAATTGTCGAAAGCGCGATCGCTCTGCAATTAGGGCGTACCCAAGCGCGGCTGAGTGAACAGTTAAAGGCGACGTTACCCAAGCTAGAAATTAAGCAAATTCAGGTGAAAACCCTAGAGCCGATTGTGATTAGTGAGTTACCTGCCTACCATCTTCAGGGAACCTATAATGTTACGTTGAGCCTGCCCCGCCAAACGGTGACTCAGAAAAAGAATGAGTTTGAGATTTATTTACAACGTCAGAGTGAGGGCAAAACCTGGCGATTGTTGCAACGAGAGGTGAAAGATGGGCAAGCGGGCGAAACGCAATGGTCGAGTTATTTGATTGAATCAGATTTGGAGGAGTGAGATAAATATAATGAAAATATAGCTTGGAGGCAGTTATGGGAGAGTCTGGGAGTTGGAAGGCGATCGCTTTTGAATTTAAAGATTGAGCGGCATTTCTGTCACATGATTTTCCTCACAGGCTCCAATACTTACCCAAGTACTCGAACCATCGAACCAATGCTCTTTTTTCCAAATAGGGGCTTGATGTTTGAGGGTATCAATGGCATAGCGACAGCCGGCAAAAGCTTCACCCCGATGGGGACAACCGATCGCAATCAACACACTAATCTCTCCAATTTCTAGGCTACCAACTCGATGGTGAATGACAATGCGGTTCGTATCAGGCCATTGTTGCCGAATTTGGTCTGAGATTTGGCGGAATATATGGATGGCCATGGGTTCGTAGGCCTGATATTCTAAATACCGCACCGCTTTACCGTCGGTTTGTTGCCGAACTGTTCCACTCATTAAGGCGATCGCACCATTGCGGGGGTCATCGGCGAGTTGATAGACCTCATCGAGGGAAAGGGGGGCAAAACCAATATGAAAATGATCTTTCGTCAATGCGGGAGGAGGGGCAATCGGCATGGGAAATGAATATTAGAATTTGTTAATTTGCGTTTTGATCCATTCAATAATTGTTGCAATTAATTGGGGAGAATGGGGAGAAAAATTGAGGAGGGGACTATTCGGTTGGTCACTAATGAGGGCAATATTTCCCTGAAAAGTTTTGAGTTTTTCTAAAAATTCCGAAGAAAAGGGAGAACAATTCGGAGAAGAATGATCAAATAACCAAATATAGGCACAATCAGAGCGATTTCGCTGAATTAATCGCCAATAGAGCCGTAATTTAGCCAGATTATCAGGAACTCCATTTTCAAATTCGGGACAGTTTTGGGCCAGCATTTGATCATAAATATCAATGATCGGCTCATCAGGGGCTAAAAACTGACTGCAATCAATCCAAATGACTTGAATCAGGGATGCTAAAGGAGCATGATTCTGAATTTCCCGAAATAAATCCTCTCGTAAATTCAATTGATTTTTCGCGGATTCGGGAGAAGAGGGGGACGGAGCGATCGCAGCGAGAGAATCCTGGGACGGAGCGGGGGTTGCATCTAAGGGAAGTTGGTACCAAGCTTGATAAAACGTTTCGTAGGTCAGGGATTGGGCGCAATGCCAAAAAATATCATAGAGGGCAATGTCTTGTTGATAAACCACATTCAGCAAAGATTCCTTGAGGGGATGAATGACAAAGGGCATGAGGGGACGGGACAAAATTTTAATCAGATTTTCGGCAATTTCTGAGTGTAGATTTTGATGAGATTGCACACGTAAAAGATCAATCAATGTTTGACAAACTTCTCGATTGCCTAGTCCAATTTTTCCTAAACTCTTGATCGATGCTCGACGGGTTTCTTTGTCGGGAGTAATTAAGGCCGTCCGAATTAGGGCCGCGATCGCTGCGGCATTGTGGGGACTAATATCACCCAAACTTTGGGCAGATAAACGACGAATATCAGGATTTAGGCTTTGCTGTAAGAGATGAATCAACATCATCAAGGCTTCTAGGTTGCCAGAGTCGATTTTGCCTAAACTGGCTGCCGCCTGTCTTTGGGTAAATTCATCTTCTTTTAGCTTAAGTAACTGGCCTAGCATAGCGATCGCGGTAGGATTACCAGGGTCAAGTTTCCCCAGACTTTCGGCAATTTCCTGATTCCCCTCTGAGTTGATATCAGACTGAATTAAATCAACTAAAAAATTTAATAAAACAGGATTAGTCGGATCAATTTTCGCCAGGGCTTCCATCACCTCTTTGATTAACCAGCCTGTTTCTTTTAACTGTAGATTATCTTGAGATTCTTCAATCAGGTCTTCAAACGCTTTAATGACCGTAGGATTTCCCACGCCAATTTTGGTCAAACTACTGATAGCCAACCAGCGAATAAAAATATCATCATCGCTCTGTAAGAGATCGATCAGAGCCGTAATGGCCTGGGGATAACTCGCAGAGGTTTCTCCTAAACTATAAATCGCTTGTTTACGGATTTCTGTCGTTTGGTTGGGTTGTAGAAGATGGAGCAATACCGAAATGGCGGTGGGATTTCCTGGATCGATTTTTTCTAAACTTTCGGCGGTCTGGCAACGGAGCGAACCTCCTCGATAAACCCGAAATCGTTGTAACAAGCAGGCGATCGCCAAGGAATGCCCCTGACCAATGGCTTCTAAACACCTTAGCCCCTGACGTTGTTGATTCGGACTCAGTTTAGATGAGAGAAATTCTACGACAGCGGCAATGGCTCGGTCATCTCCTACCGCAATTTTACCCAGTGCTGTTAGGGCGATTTGACAGTCTTCTAATTTTTTGGGGTCATCTAGAATTTCGATAAAAGTCGCGATCGCTCTCTGATTAGTAGGGGAGATTAAACCCAGAGTTTCAGCGAGAGCATACCGCCAGGGAGAATCGGAAAAATGGGTTAATTGGTTTTCTAAACTGGCAATGGCGATGATATTCCCCTTGGCGAATTGCAGGAGAGACGTACCAACACGCTGATAATCTGCTTGGGTGCTAGCCTTCTTCAATTCCTGTAAATATAAATCTACGATAAAGGGACGATAGGTGTGGCTTAAGATGACCCTCGCACTTTGTTTAAACCTTTCTGAATGATTTTCTTTCCCTTCGGCCCAATTTTTTACTTGAGTTAATAAAATATCTCGATAAACGCATTCCTGAAATTCTGTCAACAGTTTGACTGCCAAAAGATAGGCTCGTTTTCCATAGAAATTATGTTTACTAAAATTGTCTTCAAAGGTCATTAATGCCTTAATAAAAGCATCTTTTTGGGATGAATGAATATCAGCACGACCAAACCAGAAGAAAAGAACATTTTGCCATTGGGGTTCAAATAAACGATAGTTGCGCTCTGGGATATCTAGAAAAAACTGCCAATCGGCGATCGCCAAGGCCGCAAAATAATCTCGAAAGACGCGATCGCAAAAACCATAATGCTTATTGGTCATAACTGGCGGCTCTGACGGATCTGACGGATCTGACGGAGAAGTTGCCTGTACTAGGAGCAAACCCCTCGGAATTATCCAGCCTAATCTCAAAAACAACCGTAGAAAAAGGGCCTCCTCTCCCCAGCAAGCTTGGATCTCTGCGTGGGCGATCGGTTGAGTATAACCCTGATTTTTCAATAAAATCTTTTTCGCCAGTTCACCCAAGGATTGATTCAATTCTTGCTGTTGTTGGATCGAAGTCGAAAATTGTTCCGCTTTCCACTGATAAAATTGGGCAACTAATTGTTCATACAATTCCGCACTGTTTTTCGGAAAAAAATGGGGCCGTCCTTGCCAAAAACGACAACACAACACCAAAGCCAAAGGATTAGTTAACCACTGCCGCACGGATTCTTGTTCGGGTTTGGCGAGAAGTTGACAAAGTTCTTTTCCCAAATCCTCTGGATTGTCCTCTTTAGGATCATGCGCGTGGTGATTTTTGCCGATGCTCCTTTGATTGGTGGCAAACCAGTGTCTAATAGTCGCCTCTACTTACGTCGGATAGGAGAGTTTTTTCGTTTGATAGCGGTCAAATCCCGATAATCCCTTGGGATCAAGTTGCCAGGTTTCGGTGCGACAGGTCAACACCAGATTAATCGGTTCCGTAAAATCCTGAAGCGATCGCCCAAAAGCAGAAAGGGAGCCAGTCTTAACAGGATTTTCTGACTCTATGGCTAAAGTATCGATGCCATCCGCTAAGATCCAAACCTTTCCCGTATTAAGCAGTTGCTCAAAAGATTTTCGATAAATTTCAAGATCAGGGTTTTTTTCCTGGATGGCTTGTTGTAGCCAAGGGCCCAATAAATAATCCTTGAGAGCAAGCGTTTTTAATTGGAAAGGAGAAACCCAAACGGGAAAATAGTCTGTTTCCTCATCAAAATTCAGCAGATCGAGCAGAGATCCCTGGGACATTGCTTCCATGTCTAGAGATTCTGTCTTACTGGGGACAGGAAATTCGTCGGCGTGGTTTAACGCATGGTGGTGTGACTCATGGGGATTTCCTTCCATTAACAAATGGGCAATTTGCCTTAGAAATAAGGTTTTTCCCGTTCCGCCTTCTCCGATAATCGCTAAACGTTTTCCCTGATGACTACAGAGGTCTAATTCTAATAATTTGTAGAGTAATTCTCCAGGAGAATAGGCCCGTAATTCTTCGTTACTGTGATGATCTTTGAACTGGGGATGGGGCCCTGAAAGGCGAAAATTTTCCTGTTGAGTAGAAAAGATTTTGAGAAATAAAGGGGTATTCTGGGTCGTTTGTAGCGTTTCCCCTGGTTGAGTGTTCACCGAGTCCAAGGGCAAAGATTTTTCCAACATAGTCCGACAGATTTGCTGCCAGTCAATCGGGGGATGGGAATCGTTATTTAGCTTAATCGTTTCAGAAACAACACTTTGTTCAACCATGACCGCCGCCTTTTGCCAAGCTTTAGAACTGACTTGGCAAGATGATAAATATCCTATTCAGTCCAAATACCTCTGTATCTGAACCAAACTACATTTCACTCTACCAAACTTGATTGCTCTATGCCTCCGTTATTCTGACTAATTTTCCGAAAAGTTAATGAATTAATGTAAAGTTCGAGGATTTCAATCCTGTTTTCATGACTTTTGCCTAAAGCGTGGGATCAGGTCAGGCGTTGAAAGGTTAATTTTTGGCTCACTTGATCCCCATGCCAACGCACTAAAGTCGCCTCTTGTCCTACCGCTAAACCCTGTAAGCCGATCGCCTGTCGAGGGGATTCGGTGGCTAAGGCGATCGCGGATTCAGTAAAAACAATGCCCCAGTCTAATAAATTGTTAACGCCAGCGAGTAGAGGTAGAGTTGTCCCCGAAAGGGTTCCATCGGATAAACGGGCTGTACCTTGACTAACCTCGATTTGTCGTTCATCCCAGGGATAAATGCCATCGGATAAACCCATCGGAGCCAGGGCATCGCTCACTAGAAACGCCCCTTTTTCGGCATAACTGGCCCTTAACAAAATATCTAACATGGTCGGAGAAACGTGTTGACCATCGGCAATAAAACCGCAATAAACCTGGGGATTACGAATGGCTGCCGCCAGTAATCCAGGCTGTCGGTGGTGCAGGGGAGGCATGGCATTAAAGGCATGGGTAATCATGGAAGCCCCTAATGAAAAGGCATTTTCAGCTTCAGATTCAGTGGCTTGGGAATGGCCCAGGCTTACGGTAATGCCCAGGGATTTGAGGTAAGGAATAATGGTATTACTAGGGTCTAATTCGGGCGCAAGGGTAATAATTTTGATTAATTTGGGATTTTTTCCTAAAACCTGATGAACGTTTTCCAAGGTCGGTTTAAGTAAATATTG
>JBEIFD010000103.1:0-9198 GCA_040382535.1 Merismopediaceae cyanobacterium | reverse complement strand
TCTTCCCGAAGTCGTTCTACCTCATAAACTTCCGAAGTAAAACTTTTAATCGTCATGATGCCACTCAAATTATTCGACAAGCGGCTATTGAGTAAACTAACTTTTTCTCGTACTAAACTATAACGAGGGGCTAATAGATTTTGAAAGCCGATTGATCCCGCTAAAATAAAAGGAATGGGTAACATTGCCATCCAAGCAATATTGGGAGTAAAAATAAAAAAAGCCGCGCTAATAATCACAACTGTTGTTAAAACCTGAAGGATTTCATTAGCTCCCACATCCAAAAATCTTTCCAGTTGATTAATATCATCATTGAGAATGGATAATAATCCCCCCGTACTGCGTTCTTCAAAATAGGCTAATTCTAATTTTTGTAAATGATCGTAGGCTTCTAATCGTAAATTGTGTTGAATATTTTGCGCTAAATTTCGCCATAATCGTTCATAGGCATACTCAAAAACCGATTCTAATCCCCAAATAATCATGGAGATTAGGGTTAGAAATAATAATTGACTAAAAACATCTATGATTCCCCATTTTGCTAACACAGAAGTCTGTTTTTGAACCACCACATCGACGGCCATCCCAATAATGGCGGGGGGCGCGAGATCAAAAATTTTATTGAGAACGGAACAAGTAACGGCTTGCCAAATCAGGGTTTGATAGGATTTTGCGTACTTAAACAGTTGTTGGATGGGGGGGATTTGACGAGTCTTTTTTTGAGCAATAGTCACGTTATTCAGACAGTTAGGGAATTTTATTTTAGCGTTATCTTTCTATATTTTGATTTCAGTGCGATCGCCTCTTTTAAAAATTGAAACCCTGGGTAGGGCCAATTCATGAATTACCCTTACTTGGAGAAGTCTATTAGGCAAATGGGTTCTTCAATTCTTCAATTATTGGTAGCCAGCCTCAAGTTCACCCACCCACAAGGCTTGTCAAGAGGGTTAAGCTACTGTAGCCTAGAAGTAGAGAACAAGCGCAATATTTAATAAATAACTAATAAATGACTGACTTTCTCCTACAAAATAGTTGGTTTATTCCTTTTTATGGATTAATCGGTTCCTTGGTGACGCTTCCTTGGACATTAGGCCTGATTCGACGAACGGGGCCGCGCCCTGCTGTGTACTTGAATTTATTGATGACGGTCATGGCGGTCGTTCATGGCTCCATTGCTTTTTTTGCGGTGTGGCAAGGAGAAAGCCAGCACCTCGTCCTCGACTGGTTAAAGGTTGCGGATTTAGAGTTAGACCTATCCATTGAAATTTCCCCCGTCAGTTTAGGGGCGTTAGAAGTCGTTACGGGAATCAGCTTACTTGCCCAGATCTATGCCCTGGGTTATATGGAAAAAGATTGGTCAATTGGTCGTTTTTATGGCTTAATTGGCTTTTTTGAAGCGGCATTAAGTGGATTGGCTCTGAGTGATTCTCTATTTTTCAGTTATGCGTTACTGGAAATGTTGACGCTTTCTACCTATCTATTGGTCGGTTTTTGGTATGCCCAACCCTTGGTCGTCAGTGCGGCGAGGGATGCTTTTTTAACGAAACGGGTCGGCGATATTATTTTGTTAATGGGCTTAGTGGCTCTATCGAGTTACGGGGAAGGTTTGACCTTTTCTCAATTAGAAGACTGGGCGAAAACCTCACCGATTCCGACGGTTACGGCGACATTGTTGGGATTATCTTTGATCGCGGGGCCGATCGGTAAATGCGCCCAATTTCCCCTGAATCTTTGGTTAGATGAAGCGATGGAAGGCCCCAATCCTGCGGGAATTATGCGAAATTCCATTGTGGTTTCCTCTGGAGCCTACGTTTTAATCAAGCTTCAACCGATTTTTACTCTTTCTCCGTTGGTTTCTAATACGCTCATCGTGGTCGGTACGGTGACGGCAATTATTACGTCTTTTATTGCGATCGCACAAATTGATATCAAACGAACTCTATCCCATTCCACCAGTGCCTATTTAGGATTAGTTTTCGTCGCGGTAGGTTTGGGACACGTGGATATTGCCTTTATGATTCTCTTTACCCACGCGATCGCCAAGGCCCTGCTGTTTATGAGTATTGGTTCAATTATCTTGACGACCAGTAATCAGGATATTACGGAAATGGGGGGGCTATGGTCGAGAATGCCCGCGACTACGACTGCTTTTATGACAGGATCGGCAGGTTTAGTCGGGTTACTCCCTTTGGGGATGTTTTGGACATTCTATCGTTGGTTAGATGGTTCCTGGGACGTGGGCTGGCCTCTGTTGCTCCTATTGTTATTTGTGAACGCTCTATCGGCGTTGAATCTCACACGGGTATTTCGCCTCGTCTTTTTAGGGAAACCCCAAAGCAAAACCCGTCGTACCCCCGAAGCTCCTTGGCCAATGGCCTTCCCGATGGTAACCCTAAGCATCGTCACACTGCTGGCTCCTTTGGTTCCCCTGCGCTGGCCCCTGTGGTTATCTCCTAATAATCCCCTCATGAACCAAGAGACTTTCATTGTCCATTGGTCAATTCCCCTCTTGATTTTCTCTGGAGTCTGCGGCTGTGCGATCGGTTCTCTGATGACTTTAAGACGTGCTTTAGCTCGTTCGACTCAGTTATCTCTACGTTTTTTTCAGGATTTGTTTGCCTATGACTTTTATTTGGAAGAAATCTATGCTAAGACCATCGTTGCGGCGATCGCAGGTTTATCTCGTTTAACCGCTTGGTTTGATCGTTATGTAATCGATGGAGCCGTCAATTTAGTCAGTTTGGCAACGATTTTTAGTGGTAGCGCGCTGAAATATAATACATCGGGTCAATCCCAATTTTATGTATTAACGATTGTTGTGGGAGTCGGTTTATTAATGTGGTTGATATTGAGTGGTCAATGGTCAATCATTGGTCATTTTTGGTCATCTTTTATGGCTCCTGCTTAATTCAATGCCTCTTCCCCAGGGAATTAGGGAGAATTTAATTCTCTATCTTTTATCTAATAAAAACTATTAACAAAACCCTTTACCATGCTCAGTGCCTTAGTCTGGATTCCTATTATTTTTGCTGTGATCATTGCTTTTTTTCCTAGTGATTGGGTAGCAACGCGATCGCAGTCTATTGCTTTTATCAGTGCGATTATCGTTGTAATCTTCAATGTAGCGATCAGATTTCAATTTGATGCCACGAATCCAGAAATGCAGTTGGTAGAATATATTCCTTGGATCAAAGGGATTGGTTTAAATTATCATTTAGCGGTTGATGGACTCTCCTTTCCGTTATTATGCCTCAATAGTTTATTAACCTTAATTGCTATCTATAGTAGTAACAAAGACTTGCTTCGTCCCCGTTTTTATTACTCTTTATTATTATTACTCAGTGGTGGCGTTGCAGGTGCATTTTTAGCCCAGGATTTATTATTATTTTTCCTCTGTTATGAACTAGAAATTATTCCTTTATATTTCCTAATTGCCATTTGGGGAGGCGAAAGAAGGGGTTATGCGGCCATGAAGTTCTTACTTTACACCGCCGTTTCAGGATTTTTAGTCTTAGTTTCTTTTCTCGGTTGGGTGTGGTTGACCCATGCCACCACCTTTGACTATGATCCAACGCGATCGCAACTCTTACCCGTCAGTAGCCAATTATTGTTACTCATTCCCCTCCTAATCGGATTAGCAATTAAAATCCCCATTTTCCCTTTCCACACTTGGCTCCCCGATGCCCACGTCGAAGCCTCAACCCCCGTCTCTGTCCTCTTAGCAGGGATTTTATTAAAATTAGGAACCTACGGACTACTTCGTTTTGGCGTTGGATTATTCCTAGATGCCTGGGTTATTGTTGCCCCCTATTTAGCCACCTTAGCCGCCATTAGTGCCTTGTATGGAGCCTTGTGCGCGATCGCCCAGAAGGACATGAAAAAAGTGGTTGCCTATTCTTCCATCTCTCACATGGCCTATATCTTGCTCGCGACTGCCGCCACCACCCGTCTTAGTATCGTCGCCGCTAGTTGCCAAATGCTCAGTCATGGCTTAATTTCCGCCATGTTATTTTTATTAGTCGGAATTGTCTATAAAAAAACAGGTAGTCGTGATGTCAACTATTTACGCGGCTTACTAACGCCCCAACGAGGCTATCCCATTACAGGAAGCTTAATGATTTTAGGCGTAATGGCCAGTGCAGGAATTCCTGGCTTAGTCGGTTTTGTCGCAGAATTTTTAGTCTTTCGGGGTAGTTTTCCGATTTTTCCTGTCCAAACACTTTTGTGTCTAGTTGCGAGTGGTTTAACGGCTGTTTATTTCCTCTTGATGATTAATCGCGTCTTTTTTGGTCGTCTAACCCCCGAACTCTCCAACCTCCCCCGTATTATCTGGAAAGAACGTCTGCCCGCCGTTGTGTTAGCAATTTTAATTATTGTTCTGGGTATTCAGCCCCAATGGTTAGCTCGTTGGAGTGAACCCCAGGCAGGGATTTTGTTAACAGGTTCCTCCGATCTGGCGAGTTTACCCCCTGTCTCTCTGCCTTGATTTTTTAGAGTGATTGTGAAAAACTTTTTTGTAAAATAACTGTATTGTTAGCCATGCCCACTACTCTTTTAGAACCCTCAAAACATTCCCTATCGGATTATATTCATCGTCTGGAATCGGGTGAAGCGTTACTCAAAGATTCTCCTGAAAATGTCATCGAAGTTGTCGGTATTCTCAAGAGTTATGGTGTCGTTTTAGACAACTATTCTCGCAACTTAATTTATATTGCCGAAAATCAATTTTTAGTGCTATTTCCGTTTTTTAAATATTTTAATGGCAAGGTATCTTTTAAACAATTAGGCAAACATCTATGGCACGATCGCATTAATTTTGAATATGCAGAATATTGTATGAAAACCATGTTGTGGCATGGTGGTGGTGGACTGGATAAATACTTAGATAGTGATGAGTTTTATAAAAATATTGAACAGGTTATTAACGCAAAAATCAAAGGCAATCTATTTATTTTAACACTCCATAAAATTTTTCCTGAGTTTCTTCCTGAACAAATGCGAATGATGGCCTATTATTCAGGTTTAGGTCAATTTTGGCGAGTCATGGCCGATATGTTTTTGGCTCTTTCTGATCTCTATGATCAGGGGAAAATTAAGACGATTCCCCAGGTCGTTCAACATATTCAAGATGCCTTAGTCGCTAACGCCGGTAACCCCATTACCTATGAAGTAAAAATCGGCGATCGCCTTTATCCCATTCTGCCTAAATCCGCAGGGCTAACGTTTTTAGTCGATACCGCGATTCCCTATGTCGAAGCCGTTTTTTTTCGGGGAACACCTTTTCCAGGGACGGTTTCCTTTAATGCCCAAGCTGGCCAAATTCCTTATGATCAAGCCGTTTTTGCTTATGGAGCTTTGTATGCTGACCCCTTACCCATTGGCGGCTCAGGGATTCCCCCGACCTTATTAATGCAGGATATGCGCCATTTTCTCCCCGAATATCTCCATAAAATCTATCGTCAAAGCGATCGCCAGGAAGACGATTTATTAGTGAAAATTTGTGAGACTTTTCAGAAATCCATGTTTTGCGTTACCACAGCCGCTATCAAGGGACTCGCTCCCCATCCTTTAGAAACGAAAGATCCTCAAGAAAAACAGGCCAATCGAGTGTATTTAGAAGGCTGGATGAATCGCTTTAAAACCTCTCGAATTGAAGATGTTAATCGTTGATGATCAATTATCAATTAATTGGCTATTTTTAAGAACTCAAAAATAGTTTGTCATGAGATTAAGGCCAAGAAACAAATCTCTAACCAGAGAGGGAAGCGTCCCTGGGATAGTTCACAAACAGGAACCAGCCACTAGAATACAGTAGTCTATAGAATTAACCCTCCTCACTCGTTTATTTTCAATTCAGATTACAATCAAAATCCGAATCCTAAAAATCGCGGCTAGAGCCACACGCCCTACCGTCGGAGGTGTGGGAGAAACCAATTATGTTAATTGACCCCTCAAAATCTGAGCAACCGTCGCAGGATAATTTATCTTTAACGGAAAATTCCTGTTCCCAAAAATCTAAACCCTGGTTAGGACGACGCAATTTTTTCTGGGGAATGGGCGGAGTGGGATTGGTGTTATTGGGAGGAAGTATCGCCTATGGACATTATTTTGTCCAGACCCAAATCGCGCCCCTCGTCGAAAACAGATTGGGGGATCTTATTAATCGTCCCGTCAAAATAAGGGCTGTCCAAGGGGTTTCTCTCCATCATATTCGCTTCGGACAGACCGAATTCCTACCGACAACCAACGATCGCGATCGCGCATCCCTAGACTCTCTGGAGATCTCTTTTAACCCGCTACAATGGCTTTTGAGTCGCAAATTAAATCTCAATGTTACCGCCATTCAACCGAAAGCTTACCTAGAACAGGGAAAAACAGGAAATTGGTTAATCACTCCTATTGATAAAATTGACCCCAACCATCCGATTCAGCTTGACCGTTTGAATTTGGAAAAAGCTCAAGTTACCGTAAGAGCGCGTAACCCCCAAGGAAACTTTAACAACCCCGTCTCGGTTTATCTGAATCACGCCAAAATACAAGCCCAAAACCAAGGTCAGCAAATCGACTTTCAACTTCAGGGAAAATTAGGAAAAGGGAGTCAGTTCAAACTAAAAGGTTCCCATGATCAGGCGGCGATCGCGACAAATTTATCTGTACAGGGTCATAATTTGGCGATAAATGACATTAATAATTTATTGACCCTACCGATCGCCCTAAATCAGGGAAATCTAGACAGCAATCTGGATATCCAAGTTCGTCAAGAGCGTTTAACGAGTTTGCAGGGAATTGCGACTCTGCGGGGAGTAACAACGAATGTAGCGGTTTTACCTCAACCCTTGCGGAATATTCAGGGGATTCTACGGTTTAAGGGGACAAAAATCAGTTTTGATGGTCTTAAGGCAGATTTAGGAAGTATTGCAACCCAGACAGGGGGTTATGTTGATTTTCAGAAAAATTACAACTTAACCGTTACGACCAAACCGATCGCGATCGCCCAAGTTATTAAAACCTTTGCCTTACCCAAAACCCAAATTGCCCTTGATGGAAACATTGAATCTAAGATTCGCATTCAGGGCGCGCTATCCCGTCCCCAGATCACTGCATCTATCCAAAATGCAGGAAAAAACTTAATTCAGCTTGATAAATTTAACTTAAAGTCCATTAAAACTGATTTAATCCTGAATGATTATAGTATTACTGTTTCTCAAATAAATGCTATTCCCCAAGAAGGTGGGAGTGTGACAGGAAAGGGAATCATTACGGGAAAAGTCCAGCCCACAGGAAAAGTTGCCCTCAAGGATTTTCAATTTGATCTACAGGGTTCCCAGTTACCCATTAAGGCGATCGCGCCCGACTATCACGCTAATTTACCGAAGTTTGCGGTTTCGGGTCAGACTCAAATCTCAGGGCAGTGGGGACAAGCTCAATCCGTTAAGGCGATCGCGAATTTAGTGATACCCATCGCCAATGGCACGGTCAGAACGCAGGATTTAACCTATCAAAGCGGAAATTGGCGCGGGAAAGTGCAAGTTGCGGGCGTTAATTTGGCGCGCCTCTCGTTGCCTGTTCAGCCTCAGTTTCGACAGGGAAGCTTGTCAGGAGATTTTACTGTTCAGGGAAAAAATCATGATCTGAACCAGTTGCAAATTTTAGGTCAGGCAACTCTGGCTAGTGCAGGGGGAATGATTCGGGCAAAACAATTTTCTTTAATTCAAAAACAATGGCAAGCCCATTTAGTCACTGATAATCTGAATTTGCGCCGAATTTTACCGCGTTTTGCTTCTTCTAACCTAACGGGCCAAGCTCTGCTGACGGGTTCCCTCGAAAAGCCCCTCGATCAATTGCAGGGTAAGGGACAAATAACGGTTCATTTACCCCAGGGACAAATCCGAGCGACTCAAGTTTCCTTTGACTCCCAAGGTTTCGAGGCAATTCTATCGCCCCAATCCGTTGCTTTAAATTCCTTTAATGCTAATTTACGAGGAAATCTCGACGGAAAAATAAAAATTCAAGGAAATTTAGCACAATGGCAACCCCATAATCTCCAAGCTCAAGGAAAGATTAAGCTCAGTCAAGGCTTACCTGGGTTGGAACGCCCTCTCTCAACTCGTTTTCAGTGGAAAGATGATCGATTAATTCTAGAAGAGGTGACAGCGAAGAATTTAATCGCACGGGGATCGGCGATCGCGTCTTTGGATGCTCTGTTTCGTTCTGATCTGTCTGAAAACCTGATCCAGGCGATTGATTTAGAGGTTGGGGTTAAAAATCTGGCGTTAGAACGACTTTTTCAGGCTTCATCGACTAAAAAGGTTGCCCAGACAGGAAGAGTTGATTTTGAGGGAAAAATACGAGGTTCCCTAAAAAATCCTGATATTCAAGGCAATTTAGCCCTACAGGATTTAACGATCAATCAGATCGCTTTTGATCCCTATTTACAAGGAAAAATTGATAAAACTGCTGCGAAAGGATTAACCCTAGAATTACTCGGAAAAAATGATCAGCTTAACCTCTCCCTAGACCCGCAATTTAAGCCTGTTTCTTTTAATTTCCAACGAAAAGAGATGCAGGTGACGGGCGATCGCGAGCAGAATCTTCTCTTTGTCACGGCTCAACAAGTTCCTCTTGCTTTAGTCAAAGAAGTTGCGATTCAATCTTCTCTCATTACCGCTAATGCCGATTCCGTCAAACATCTAACGCCCTTAACGGGGGATTTGTCAGGAAATTTCAGAGTTAATCTCTCGGATTCCAGTATTTTAGGGGTAAAGGTCGTTATTGATAATCCCCGTTACGGAACCCTAAACGGCGATCGCATTTTAGGAAATTTAGCCTATAGCCAGGGCGTATTAACAGTCAACAATAGCCAGTTATCCCTAAAAAATCAGAACTATCCCTTCCAAGGAAAAGTGAGCTTTAATAGTCAAAACCCTCGTTTTCAGGGTGAAATTGCCCTACCAGAAAGCAATATTGAAGAAATTCTGCAAACCCTGCAAATTTTCCGTCTTGATGACCTCAAACGCGGTTTAAAGCTACCTGTTTACAACAAAGCGGCCGATCTCTATGACAAAATGAATCCCACCCAGGCATTGGCCGAAGCGGGTTTACCCCAGTCCTCTATTCACAAACAACTGAGTTATCTCTCGGAAATCAATGCCCAACTCAAACAACAACGGCAACAACGGGCAGAAAATTCGCCGCTAC
>JBEIFD010000102.1:0-9227 GCA_040382535.1 Merismopediaceae cyanobacterium | reverse complement strand
CAATTAAGAGAACTGTGATGGCTAACTTTAATATGTTTAATTTAATAATAAGAATTTAGGGAATTAAGCTTTATTTATTTTGGTTAATCCATTGTTGATATGTCGGAACAAGACACATATAAAGTGTTAACCACCAAAGATATGCTAGTACTGGATCAAAAAAATAGTTATGATCTAATAAGCCATGACACATATCATTTCTAAGATTAGAACCCCAACGTTCAATTAACAAACCTTTAAGTGTGAAAATTAAATCTTCTGCCAAAACTTCCTTTAACTCAGGTAAGTTTAGAACCTCGTGAAGAAGAAAATCATCCTGAATTATCTCTCTTTTTGATGTAATAACGTCATTTTGTTTCAAGATATAACGCAGAGAATTCTCTAGTTGTGGTATTAGTAAGTGTGATGCAATTATAGAATCTCCTTGTAAACCAGCCATCAAACCTTTTGCATAAAGAGGTTCACGCCCTTTAGGAATAAATGGGTTATCATAGACAATAAAAGAAAAATCATCCAGAGTTAGATTGTGTTCAATACAAATTTGATTACAAGCAGGAGCAACAAGATTCAAGCCATACCAACCGTGATACAATTTAGCAATTTTGAGCATTGTATTTTTTAAATCATTATCGTCATCTTTCGTAATTGCTTTTGTTTTACCTTCTTCATCAACAAGACTAGCTGGGATTAAATGGGTAATTTGATGAGACTCTATCTCTTTTTTCGCTTCTGTTTTAAGCTTTTCAATGCTCCGAATAAGGTTGCGTCCAAATGCCAAAGAATGTAAAGCGTCATATAAAGACTTTCCTTGAACTAATTCCCTAGCAAATTGTTGCTTATTGGGATCGTTAAAATCAATAGGAATAGTAACCATTTGTGACATTGATTGTTTTTGATAATAAAGCATTTGTTGATGTAATTCTTGAAGTCGCTTAGAAGTGTCTTCTCTAGTTTTAAAAGTATCTTCAATTTTCTTAAAAGCTAAAATTGCAGTTTCAAGTCTTCCAGCCGCTACACCATAGGCATTTTGCTCATTTCCAACAAATGCTTTTTGAGCATACCAAACCTCAGCTTCTGCAATCTCTATTTCTGCATTACGTCGAGCTTCTTGGTTCTTGGCTATTTTATACCATTCACTTTCTATCTGACGGTAAGATATTTTGTGACAAAAAGCTGTGTGATAATCTGGAAAATTTTCTGCATATAGTGCTTTTTTAGCGGCAATATTTGCATACCTAACTATATTCGCCGAAAAGTCTGATAATAATAAAATAGAGAGACTTTTTCCTAACTCTTCCTGTAAAACTTTCATGGCACTACCAGTTAAAAACTCATCTTCCACTGTTGGATAGCGATCTATCAAATCATTGACGTATTCAAGTATTTTACCTCGCATTTCCGTAGATTTTTTCCTATCAATTATAGAGGCCAAATACGCTGACCGTTTTACCCTAACGTAACAATCATTCCAGTCTTTTACATTCTCAAGAATTCTTGCTGATTGAAGATATGCTTTTACAGCTTCTTTAGCCATTTTTATAGGTCTAGCTTTTTCTGAATCTCGTTTACAAATCCAAAGAATATCTGTAACTCTTGCTTTCATTTCAGGATCATTTATTTGAAGAACTAACTCTCGTAATATAAAAAGCTCTTGTTCAGAGAGTGACTCGTTTATAAAGTTCTCTGTATAAGATTGATGACCATATAAACCTAGCGGTTCCATGAAACTAGAGGTTATATTGCCAAGAAAATCAAATATTTCTTGAGCTAAACTATCACTATTTAATTCATATATTTTTGCTCTTTCTTTGAATTCTTTACTGTAGTCTTTACATTGTTTTAAGTTTACAGAAGCTGGAACATCAAGCCATTGATATTTTTCAAAGTCGGCTATGTCAAAAAGTGGTTTGTTTTTTTTAATTTGTGACATTATCTATTATTAGAGAGAGTATGAATTATGGAAATACTAAGTAACGATTATAATCTAATAATTTTACTCTAGCGATCGCATTTTTTCTTGTAGTAATAAGTGGTGATCGCATTTTGATTTTATTGTCTTGATAAACAGTGATCGCATTAGTGGTTAATTTTATGGGTGTGGTAGTAATGGTTCAATCAATTCAACTGACAGACATTTAGAATATCCAATAATGAAGCATCATTTCTGTTCATAAATCACAATTGCTGCATCCAAAATTGATTGTCGCCGAATCCAATTATCACTATTTTCGATTCCTTCCCAAGTAGAAAGATCAACAGCGCGATTAAATCGGGTTTCCAATTCAACTTTAATCTTGGCTAAAGTTAGCAATCCCTGTCGGGCCGTTGGCGCAAATTGTAGCAAAATATCTATATCACTGTTGGGTCGAAAATGTGAGCCAAGAATAGAGCCGAATATGCCCATTTTGGTAATGTTCCATTTTTGGCAAAGTTGAGCTATTTCTATTTCAGAAAGTCCAATTCGACTCTGGAGTTGATGCTCGCTATCGGTAAGCATAATTTTATAGAGGAGATGGGTTACTATTCCTGTTTTACTATCATGGTAAACGGCGATCGCATAATCTGGCAGAGAATATCAGCAATCCGTTAAAATAAGAAAAAAGGAATTCACACTGATCATCTCTAATGGGAGCTTGAGCATTATGGTCACTAATTTACAAGAAAAATTTTTAACCGATGAAAAGGGGAATCGAATTGCGGTAGTTTTAGATATTGCAGTTTATGAAAAATTATTAGAGGACTTAGATGAGTTTTACTGTGAAAAAGCCTATGAGCAAGCAGTGAAAGAAACTGAACTAGAAATAGAAACAGGTAATTATTTAACCCTAGAAGAATTCATTAAACAAAGAGAAGAGGAATAAATTATGACCTATCAAATGATTATCCCTAATGCAGTACAAAAACAAATTAAGAAACTGCCTAGATAAAATCAGAGTAAGATTTTAGATTGTTTAGTAAAGCTTCAAACAAATCCTCGGCCCAGTGGCTATTTAAAAATGAAAAATACGGAAGGCTATCGTATTCGTATGGGTGACTATCGAATTTTGTATGATATTGATGATCAAGAGCAAAAAATAACATTAAGAAAAATAGGACATCGGCGAGATATTTATAAATAATTATTTTTAGGATTTTTACGCGATGGCATTTTTTATTGTGTTGGTAAACAGCGATCGCTATATGGAGTTCTAAGAAAAATTCTGGATAAACAAACTAGCCAAATTCTTCGGGCAACGAAAAATTTCCATATACTTTAAGATCAAAACGCTCATATAATTCCCTTAATCTTGATTTAGGAACACCATTTTTATCCCAGGGAAGCAAATCGGAATCTAATTCACAAAACCCAAAAACTTCATAACCTTGGTTTTTTAAGTCAACTGCTTTGATCAGTATGGCGGCAAGAATCGCTAAATCAAAAGGCTTTAAGTCCAAAGACATTGAGCCAATTTCCACTTGAAATTCAAGCATTCGCTCGGACAGTGGAAAACAATTTATTCCCTGTTGATGTGCCAGATTTTCTAAACGAAAGGGTACTTGATTGAGTTCATTTCTAACCAATCCATCGAATTGATCAAAAATACGAAATGCGATTTCTGCATCGTCTGGGCTGACTTTGTTTTCTCCTTTTGCCCAACCGACAAATTTACGAAAATTATCTGATGTACTTTTGGGAATAAAGCGTCTTGGAACTGTCTCTCGTGCTTCAGCGAAACAAATTGCAGGAATAAATAACTCAAATTCTCTATTTTGAACTCGTTGAATCAGTTGGACAGCTTGAGGGCTTTGTAAATGTGCAGGCGCGACCACATCTACAATCCAATTCGTTTCCACAAAAACAGCTTTAGGGTTCATTATTTCAAATGTCTAAGATGAGCGGCACGAACCTCCCCAATTTGAAGTAAAGGAGAAATATATTCTAATATTTTTTGTAGCTCAGGAGAAAAATTATCAATATTGACGGATGACTGAATTCTTTCTAACCATTGTTGAATTTTTGCTTCCAACTCATCGTGCCATTGTTTAGTGTCCGATTTATTTTCTACATGAAAAAAGTTAGGTGGAAGTTGAGCAGATTCAATTGTTTGGATAGATTGACCGTTCAATTCCCTTAAGCTATCTCGAAAAAGAATTATCTGTTTTGTAGAAATTAACAGCCCAATAGAACATCCCATTGAAACCATTAGTTTTTTGAGTTGTTCTTCGGCTTCTTGGGTAATAGTGTTTAACTTAACTTCAACGAGAACAAGATATTCACCGTTAGGATCGACAACGACAATATCGGGGGATAGAGGAGTTAATGTTGGCATAATAAATAAGGGGATTTAGAAATAAATTAATGAGTCGAGATCGAGTTGGGACAGAGATCATTCAATAGTCTTTATACTTTTTCATTCTATTGCTGAGTATATTATACTAAGAGGACGTTTGAAAAGGGTTAGTTGTAACGAGAGAATAGGGTTTTCGACACCTCCCTTTAACGAAAGAATAAGGGTTTCAGAGATCGGGAGAGACTTCTCAAACGTCCTCTAACGTCAGCGATCGCATTTTTTATTGTGTTGGTAAACAGCGATCGCAATTACTCGATAGATAATCGCGTTTTATCTCAAAAATTTCAGTTTTAAGAAGTTGGTTACTCTTGTTCAGGAGCAATCTCTTCTTCAATCTCCGAATCATCGCCTCCCCCACTAATTAAAATTGCGGCGATACGACCTTCTTCTGTACTTTCTAGGATGATTTTTTTAACCATCATCGTTAGGGGAACGGATAGAATCGCGCCCGTTGGCCCTAAAACAAAACTCCAAAATAGGATAGACAGAATAATCGTTAAAATGGATAAATCTAGTCCTTCCTGCATATAACGCGGTTTGATAGCCTTATCAACAATATTATCAATCAACCAACAACCAAAGAACACCAGAAAAGCTTTACCAATATCATATTTTAAAAGGGCGATTAAAAAAGGAGGAATAATCGCCAATAAAAATCCTAAGCCAGGAATAAAACTCAGTAAGAAAAACATCACTCCCCACAGAGCAGCCATATCAATTCCCAGAAAAATTAAAACTAGAAAGTCCCCAAAGGCCGCTAATGCTCCAGTCCAGGCGGTGATAAACATATACTTGCGAATACCAACACTAAACTGATCTAACTGTCCTAAAAGAATGCTGTCGGGTTTAAAAGCTTTTTGTAACTTAATAGGGAAACTACTGGATTCAACCAGCATGAAAGCGACAATTAATAATAACAGTAGGGAAGATCCGAGGGCATTGCCAATTTGTTTAATAAATCCTAACGATGCACCCACTAATTGTTTGGGCTGGAACATTTCTAGGGAAAGGATATTAGAAGTCTCGAATCCCTTTGACCTTAAAAACTGAGTTGTTGAGTCTTTGAGGGCATCAATTTTAGGTTCATAGCTAGGAAGAATATGGGCAATTTGGGAGACTGAAATTCCTAAAAAAGCGATGAGAGCAATTCCTATTCCCAATACTAATAAAATGCTTGCCAAAAGTGCAAGCTTGGGAGATAAACCTTTTTTAATGAGTAATTCTAAGAGGGGTGTTACATTCAGCGCGATAATGAGAGACAGAAAAAAGGCATTCAGCAAAGAAGATGCGGCCTGCATTCCAGCGATAACAATCACAAAACTAGCGGCTCCCAGGAGCAAAAGCAAGATTGGGGAAGTTCTTGGATCTAAATTCTTGGGAGTTAAATTTATCATCTTCTTTTTAAGCGATAGAGATTGTTATCGGCCAGGAAAACCAACGTACCAAAAATAAGTCACCATTGGAATAATCGTGGCAACGACTAAGAAGACGATAACCCAAAAGGTTGCACTCTGATCATCGGTTTCTTCGGCACTGGGAAACGTGCTTTCTAGGTTGATTTTTTCCTCGCTCGGCGGGCCAGGATCGGCTTGTCCTGATAAGACAGCTACCAAACGTTGGTCTGCTCCCAAGAGGGCTTGGTTATATTTGCTACCGTCGCGCAAAGGAATGGCGATCGTTTCTGAGGTGATGCTTTTGCTGATATCTTCGGTGAGGGTTTCTTGGACGGATTCTCCACTACGGATGGCGGTGCTATTGGTCAAAGTGTCCATGACCACTAGGGTTTGATTGGTTTGTTCTTCGGGCGTAGGATACCAGGCTTGGAAAAGTTTATCGGCAAATCCATCGATGGTTTCGTCAAAATTTAGGCGACGAATCACCACAAAGCGGACTTCTTTTCCCGTTTGTTTAGATAATTTTTTGAGGTCGTTATTGAGGATGCCTTCATTGACCCGACTAATAGCTTCGGCTTGATCAATGAGGTAGGTGGATGATCCTGCCGTGAGGGTGGGTAGGTCATAAACCCCTGTGGCCTGGGCGGGGGCGATCGCGATTCCCCAGATAAGCATTAGGGATATTAGGGGCAGAATTAGGCTACATAAAACAGATTTTTTCCAAAAAGACGGGATTAAAAAGGCTTTCATACTTTTACTCCAGGTGTGCCGATAGTCTCTCAAGTCACTATTATAAAAGCGATCGCGTCCCCTACTAAGTTTTGATTATGGAGGGCTGACCGATAGCGCAAAAATGAGCGTTATTCAAGGATTGTTGTTGAGAATACATTATTGAAACTGGCGATCGCGTTAAGTAAAGAGCGAATATCTGATTATTTTTCCCTCAGCCGTGATACCTTTTGCCGATAATGCCCATTATTTCTTGGATAAGGGTGAGCCAACCCAGACGCAAATGATTCAACACCTGCGACGCGCTAATCAGATCGCTATCCAGTCGGTGCGATCGGGACACCATCCCTTTGGAGCCGTTTTGATCGCCCCCGATCGCGAAACCATTTTGTTTGAGCAGGAAAATGTGGATACCGTCAATCATGCTGAAGCGGTATTAATTCGCACCGCCTGGGGTCAACTATCTCCTGAAGACCTGTGGAACTGTACCCTCTACAGCACCGTAGAACCCTGTGTCATGTGTGCAGGCACGCAATATTGGGCAAATATCGGGCGTTTGGTCTATGGCGTTTCAGAGGTACAATTACTGGCATTAACAGGGAATAATGCTGAAAATCCTACGCTAAATCTACCTTGTCGGTCGGTTTTTGAGCGCGGTCAAAAGAAGATCACAGTTTGGGGGCCATTTCCTGAAGTAGAGGAAGAAATTATGGCCATTCATCAAGATTTCTGGA
The DNA here is from genome assembly GCA_040382535.1 of Merismopediaceae cyanobacterium. Taxonomy (GTDB): domain Bacteria; phylum Cyanobacteriota; class Cyanobacteriia; order Cyanobacteriales; family Microcystaceae; genus Snowella. The sequence goes on along the minus strand of JBEIFD010000102.1, from coordinate 2,039 downwards.
AGACCCAGGGGACAGCATTCTCTGATTAATCAGGCGATCGCTAACCCTGGTTTTAGGGATTTGTCGTTATAAACCTCGTCTTCTGTCCAGCCCTTTGGCATAGGAGACTTGAATCATGTTTTTCGTTCAATCTATTTAATTTTATGAAAAAAATCACTAATTTTTCCCAACGTTCCTTAATCCGTCAAACTCGGCTTTTTTTCCGACGGTTCTGGGTGATGGTTGCCCTATTTATCTCAACCTGTGGGCTAATTGTCGGCTGTAGTAGTCCTTCGCCTAACGCTCCAACGCCCAACGCCTCATCCCCTGCGGCCGCTACAGGGAAAGAAATGACAGTGGGCATGGTGATCGTCGGCCCGAAAAACGATGCGGGCTGGAATCAGGCCCATTTTGAGGGGATTGAAGAAGCGATTAAACAATTTCCAGGCACAAAGCTGGAATATGTGGATAAGGTCAACCCTGCCGATCGCCCGAATGTAACTGGAGCGCAAGTGGCGGATGATTTGATTGCTAAGGGTGCGAAACTGGTAATTTTTAACTCCGATGACTTTAAGGATGATGCCCTAGCCGCCGCGAAAAAACACAAGGATGTTCCCATTATTCATGTCTCTGGTGATTATGCCTGGAAAGAGGGAAAAAACTTTAAGGATCAGCCTGGATTATCGAATATCATGGGCAAAATGCAGTACGGCGAAATGATTGGCGGATGTGCGGCGGCCCTCTCCACACAAACAGGGAAAATTGGCTTTTTAGGTGCGTTGATTAACGATGAAACTCGCCGTTATGCTTCTGCGGCTTACTTAGGAGCGCGTCACTGTTGGGAAACCTATCGCAAAAAACCTGTTGCTGATTTAAAGTTTAAAGTCACTTGGATCGGTTTCTGGTTCAATATCCCAGGAAAAACCCTTGATCCGACCAAGGTTGCAGATGATTTTTATAACGGGGGATACGATGTCGTCATGACGGGGATTGATACCCCTGAAGCGGCGATTCAAGCCAAAAAAGCGGCTGAAGCAGGTAAAACGGCAAAATACGTCCATATTGATTTCAAGGGCGGTTGCGATTTAGCACCAGATTCTTGCTTAGGGGTGCGTTATTACAACTGGAATGTGCCTTACACGACCGCTCTTGAGAACTTGCAAGCGGGTAAACCCCTCGAACTCTTTGTTTGGCTTGGCCCCGATTGGAAAGATATTAATAATCCGAAAACTTCGACGGTGGGTTTCCTTTCTGGTAAGGCGTTAGGAGATAATCAAAAATCTCTTGATGAGTTTATTAAGGGCTTGGGCGATCGCAGTATTGACCTCTACAAAGGGCCAATCGACTATCAGGATGGCAGTGCTTTCTTGAAGGCGGGTGAACAGGCAACGGATCAACAAATCTGGTATATGCCCCAATTGCTTAAGGGGATGGAAGGGTCTAGTACTTAAGGCATTAAGACTTTGGTTGTCTGCTAAATCCTCCCATTGGGGGGGGGGGTTAGCCGATTATTCCTCGATATTGAGAATCTAGCCGTTTTTCTCTTTCTTTATTACAATGGTTTTAAAATCATGATTTTCAATCGATCAGGGTTTGAAAATTATGGAATGGATGATAATTTGGGGAGCGACTCAGGCGGCGGTATTATTAAAAACCTGAAAAATAAAATTCCCATGAATACGACAACTCTCAAACTTGAACCCGCGATCGCCCTTAGCGAAGGCCAATTTTTTAGCCTTTGTCAGCAAAATCCTGAGCTGAAATTTGAACGCAGTCCTCAAGGAGAATTAATTATTATGCCTCCGACTGGTGGAGAAACGGGACGCAAAAATGCCACTTTAATTGCCCGATTTGTGATTTGGAATGAAACCTATGATTTAGGTGTAGTTTTTGACTCCTCTACCTGCTTTCGTTTACCAATAGACCTGTCCGAAAAATAGAAACCTAGTCTGTGATGACGTTTAAGGCGTTTCCAGGAAAAGATGGTTATCACGAGTTTTTTAGGGTTTTGAGGTAAAAAAACAATTCTTCTTCAAAAGAAAGACCTTTTTTGTCCAAGT
>JBEIFD010000101.1:0-9262 GCA_040382535.1 Merismopediaceae cyanobacterium | reverse complement strand
CGACAAGGGCCACACCAGGGAGCCCAGAAGTCAACTAGAACAGGGAGATCACTCTTTAAAACATCCGCGTCGAAACTTGCATCGGTAACGGGAACTGAAGCACTCATACCAAAATTCCTTATCTTTGTAATCACGTTCTCTAGAATTTTACCATAGCGAAAACCTTGCACTTTAAATCAAAAGTAAGGAAAATCTTAGGAATAATTCATCTTTTTTTACATTAGATTAACAATCACGGCAAATAGCTTGACAAAAGGAATATGATGATATAATAGGAAACCGCCCGAACATCGTCCAGGCGGAGTGTGGTGTGAGGAGTGAACGGAAACTATCGTCTCCGCCATCTCCATTGTAAAGGAAAAAATGTTTTTTGACGAAACATTTGTCTGACAGTTCCATTGTTTTTAGGGAAGGATTAGTAATGATAGAATGGACACAAACGCGATAAGACATCCTACATTAACAAAAATCTTCCTTAACAAAGATCTCAATTATTACAAATAATTACAAATTATAACAAACTAAATTAGATAAAGTTTTTATTAAGAAAACCAATAATTTATGACAACAAGCTTAGATTTTTTAGCGCAATTAAATAGTTCCCAGCGTCAGGCAGTTGAACATTTTTGTGGGCCTCTCTTAGTCGTCGCAGGAGCAGGATCGGGCAAAACCAAAGCCTTAACTTGTCGCATTGCCCATCTGGTTCGCCAACATCACGTCGATCCTGAAAATATTTTAGCAGTGACTTTTACCAACAAAGCTGCTAGAGAAATGAAGGAGCGTATTGAGAAGATATTTGTTCAGGAAATGGCGCAAGGTCAGTATGGGAAACGATTTGAAACGCTGAAAGAATATGAACAAAAACAATTGTCATCAAAAGCCTATAAAACCGTCACCAAAAAACTCTGGATTGGAACCTTTCATAGCCTTTTTTCTCGCATTTTACGTCTAGACATTGACAAATATCGAGATGAACGGGGTAGAGTCTGGACAAAAAGCTTTTCTATTTTCGATGAATCCGATACCCAAAATTTGGTTAAAAACATTGTCACTAAAAAATTAAATCTAGATGACAAAAAATTTGAGCCTCGCTCTATCCGTTTTCAGATTAGTAATGCTAAAAATTTAGGGTTATCGCCCGATGATTATCTCAGGGAAAATCCGACCTATAAAGGAAGAGTAATTTCAGAAGTGTATCAGGAATATCAGGCTCAGTTAGCGGCCAATAATGCCCTAGATTTTGATGATTTGATCCTTGTTCCTACGCGATTATTTCAGCAAAATGAGTCTATTTTAGGATACTGGCATAGTCAATTTCATCACATTCTAGTAGATGAATATCAGGATACTAATCGTATTCAATACGATCTGATTCGACTACTAGCAACTAATGGCGAGACCCAAAAACAGCTCTGGAATTGGCAGGGACGTTCTACTTTTGTGGTAGGAGATGCGGATCAATCGATTTATAGTTTCCGTATGGCTGATTTCACCATTTTGCTCAATTTTCAATCGGATTTTGGGGATGGTTTGCCCGATGATGATACGCGAACAATGGTCAAGTTAGAGGAAAATTATCGTTCCCGCGAAAATATTTTACAGGCCGCTAACCATTTAATTGAAAAAAATAGTCAGCGTATTGATAAGGTTTTAAAACCCACGAGGGGAGTGGGAGAAGCGATTTATTGTTATAAAGCCAATGATGAACGGGAAGAATCTAATTTTGTGATTCGTAAAATCGAAAATCTTATTTCAGAAAATCCCGATTTAAATTGGGGTAGTTTCGCGGTTCTTTATCGCACGAATGCTCAATCCAGGGCGTTTGAAGATGGTTTAATTCAAAATAATATTCCCTATAATATTGTGGGGGGATTTAAGTTTTATGATCGTCAGGAAATCAAAGATAGTGTGGCCTATTTACGGGTGATTGCTAATCCATCGGATACGGTTAGTTTATTAAGAATTATTAATACTCCCAAGCGGGGCATTGGTAAAACGACGATGGATTCTTTTATTAATGCCTCTAGAGAACTGGAGATTCCGCTTTGGGAAATTTTGAGTGATGAAACGTCGGTTAATACGATGGGCGGGCGAGCGGCAAAAGCAACCAATAAATTTGCTCAGATGATTAAGTCTTTTCAATCCCAAATTGATATTCTTTCTGCGTCAGAAATGTTGGATCAGGTGATGAAAGCATCGGGCTATTTGGATGAATTACAAGCGAAAGGGACAGAAGAGGCGGATAATCGATTGGCTAATATTGCAGAACTGTATAATGCGGTTTTACAATTCCAAGAAGATAATGAAGATACGAGTTTGACGGGTTTTTTATCCAATGCTTCCCTGGCTTCGGATTTGGATAATTTACAGGAAGAACAGGATAAGGTTTCTTTGATGACGCTACATTCAGCGAAAGGGCTGGAGTTTCCTGTGGTTTTTCTAGTGGGTTTGGAGCAGGGTATTTGTCCCCATGTTCGCAGTTTGAATGATCCTTTGGCCTTGGAAGAAGAGCGTCGTCTTTGCTATGTGGGAATTACGAGGGCGCAGGAACAATTGTTTTTGAGCTATGCGAGGGAACGTTTTGTTTGGGGGTCACGGGAAAGCAAGGTTCCATCCCAATTTTTGCAGGAGTTACCGCCTGAACTGATTAACACGAATGTCAAGTTTACGAATAAAAAACAGGTTGCTAAAACGAATTTAGATCCAACCCAAAAACGAGTTAATGGTGATTTGAATTATGCTGTCGGCGATCGCGTCAATCATAGTAATTTTGGGGAAGGAACCGTGACCCATATTTTAGGGGCGGGTAGAAAGGCTAATCTCGCGGTTAAATTTGAGGGGATTGGACAGAAAATCATTGATCCGAGAATTTCTCCGATGTGTCGTCTGGATGCCTAGACATATCGCAGTATTTAATTCGTACACGCAAAGAATACCTAAGTATTTATACGGTATTTTTTTGGGAAATTCATTACCTCTCATAGGGCTGAATGCCTCTACAGATCAATAAAAATACGATGTGAGCAGACATAAATAACTTAGTACTTAAGTACTTAGGTATTTAGAGAGAAGTATAATTAATTTTTAGAGAATTTAAGTCACAGTAAGGCTTTTGAGTTTGTCTCTTTCAGATTTTATTTTCCCCTTCTATTTATCAGCAAAAATAAATTCAGAATAATTGTGCGTATTTTTCATTTCCCCAAAATAATTAAGGATTGTTAATATCTTGTGGGGCAAGGCTTTTAAGGAAATTTTGGGGGGCAGCTATATTTATCTCTTTCCCCCTCTTGCTATTTGACAATTCTTATGATAAAATTTTTTCTGACAAGTCTATGATTTAAAAAACTCAATTTGTTCAGTTTAGTCGATATTAAAGCTAAAAGTCGGCTCCTTCTTTATGCGTAAAATAGGTAAAATAAATGAAAAGACAATTCCCAAAGGTTAGATGTTGCCTATCTTTTTTGTTATTAAACTGTTTGATCGTCCCTCCCCTTCTTGCACAAACAAAGTCCGATTTAGAGGATTTATTGCCAGAAGACAATAATCTCGCGCTCAGTCTAAACTCAGAATTTTCAGAAACAAGCAACGTTGACGAATATGCTAGGCACGCTGAGTCAAAACTTTCACTGTTACTTAGGCGTTTAGAGAGCAAGAGGGTTGGCACGAAAGCAGAACTGAATGTTCTTGCAACAGCAGGTTCAATAACTGAAAAAATCAAGATAATAGAAAAGAATAATAACACTAGTATAGAAATAAACGAGAAAAATAATAGACAATCTGAGTCAAAAATGTCTCAATTAATTAACCATTTAAAGGGCAATAGGACTCGTGAAATAGCAGAAACTAATTCAGTTCCTGCCGCCGAATCCATTAGAGAGAAAATACAAAAAATAGAAGCTAGTAATAATATTAATTTACAAGAAAATATTCTAGCCTTATCAAATAATAGGACGATGGTATTAACACAAATAACCACAATAGATGATGACAACAAAAGCCTGGAAAAATTCCGCCAAGAGCTGAAAATCCAACCCAAAGTTGTTTTGTCACAGCAGAGACAAAGCTATCCGCCTTCCCTTAGTGCAGGTATTCCGAGTGCGTTTGGTGCGAACTGGGGGGATACTTTTATTAGTTTTTCAGGAGCAACAGCAGGAAAGGAGCGGAACAACGTCGATGGTAGTATTTCCCTTGGATTTGGATTAGGAGATAGTTACAAGTTAGCAGGCTTAACATTTGCCTACAATATTGGAAGTATTCGTGATTTTGGCTCAAATGGCACGTTTGACTTGCAAGGTAGTCGAGTCGTCTATGCAGATCGGACTCACCAAGTCGCCGCCGCGATCGGATGGAGTAGTTTTGGTCAATACGGCAGCGAAGGTACTATCCCTTCAACTCTTTGGGGGGAGGTAACTAGTGTTACGCTACTTAATCCTGAAGATTCTGTTAATAAACTTCCCTTACTTCTTTCGGTAGGAATAGGAGGGGGCTATTTTAGCGGATATGAAGGCAATACCAATGCTTTTGGAGGAATTGGGTTACAGGTTGCACCTCAACTTGGTTTAGGACTGGCCTGGAGTGGTGTCGGCTTAAATGTGGGTTTGTCTTTTGTTCCCGTACCAACCATTCCCTTAACTCTGACAGCAACAGGAGGAGATTTAACCAATGCTAGCGCAGGAGGAAGTCGATTTATTCTTAGCGTAAGCTATGGTTACAATTTTCTTCCCCGTAATTATTAATTTACTAGATTGAAATATAAAAAATAACTTATGTTAAAAAATAAATTCTTAATCGTTATTCTTGGTTTCTCAGCCCTATTGATTAGCTTATTCTTTTCGCCTAGTTTTGCCCAAACATCAAAAGGTACAGAAGGTTTTTCAATTGGTGCAGGGAATACAACTTCTAGTAATACTACTTTTTCTGTTCCATCATCTGACAGTCAAAGTCAGAGCGATACACTTTCCATCTCAATCGAAGTAGGCAAAACACCGCAAAGTCTCCTTAGTATTATTCAGAGTTCTCCTCCAATAGTTTCTTCAGAAACAAATTTCAATACTACATTTGAAAATCACTTGGCACTACCACCAAGTCCAGCAGTTACGTTGGAACAAACCAAGTCACTTCTTCAGAAAATTAACGGACTAACTGGTGTAAATCAAGGAATTATTTATATCTCTTTTGTGCCTTCATCTTCTAAGGTAAGTCAGAGAAGTTCTCCTCAGAGCATTTATCAAGTAGCATCTAAGGCGATGCAACAAGTTACTACCATTCAAGAGTATGATTCATCAATAAATACCCAAGAAAACGACATAAAAAATGTTTATAAAAAAACAAATCCTTTTTTCTTGTCTGTAGGAGAATCTAGGACTCCTGAACCTAAGTTAACGGATGAATTACAAGTATTAATGGTCACCTCTCAAGGAGTAGTCCCATTGCAGACTATTCAGGGAGCAACAAGAAGTAATATATTCAAAACAGTCCGACAATTTGAACAAAAGTTAAGTCTAAAAAATGATGAGAAAGACTATCTTCCCCAAGCAAAACAACTTTATCAGTGGATGATTACACCGATTGAACAACAATTAAAAGAACAAAATATCAAGAATTTAACTTTTATTTTGGATGATGGTTTACGGACTCTTCCGATCGCGGCACTTTACAATGAAAAAACAAATAAATATGTCATAGAAGATTACAGTGTCGGTTTGATGCCGAGTTTATCTCTCACCGATCTAACACCTAGACCTCGTAGGGACATTCTCAATACCAAAGTCTTAGCAATGGGATCTGAGACTTTTACAGATCAAAAACCTTTACCTGCTGTCCCAGTTGAATTGTCAGAAATTAGTCAAAAAATCTTAACGGGAAGTATATTTCTTAATCAAGATTTTACAGTGGATAATCTCAAAAACTCTTTAATGACCCAAGAGTATAACATTGTCCATTTAGCCACTCACGGAGAGTTTCGACCTGGAGATCGCTCTAACTCCTATATTTATTTCGATGATCAGAAACTGAATTTAGAGCAGTTTTCTAAATTGGGATTAGACAATCCAAAAATTGATCTATTGGTTTTATCTGCTTGTCGAACGGCTTTTGGAGATAAAGATGCAGAACTAGGATTTGCGGGTTTAGCCATTAAAACAGGTGCGAGAACTGCGCTGGGGAGTTTATGGTATGTCAGTGATGAAGCAACTTTGGCATTGATGACAATGTTCTATCAAAATCTCAAAACAACTCCTATGAAATCTGAATCTTTGCGACAAGCTCAATTAGCTTTTTTGAAGAGTAAGGTTGCTATTCAAAACAATCAATTAATTCTAGATAATGACCTAAAAATTGAACTCCCTCCCGAATTAGTTAATTTTTTTGGTACGAGTAAAAATCTCCGTAATCCCTATTATTGGAGTGCATTTACTTTAATTGGTAATCCTTGGTAAATTTCTCATTCTTATTATGAACTTTAAAAGATTAATGTTGGTATTTGGTACTAGTTCTTTTCTATGGATTAGTTATTTTTCTTCCTGCCAAGCTCAATCAAATCCATCTCCTGATAGCAATACTATAGTAGAAGTTATTCGAGTGACCAGTCCTGATGGCAAGATCAAAGATTTTCCCATTCAAAATACTTCTCGAAAAAATGACGCAGAAAGGGTCGCACAAACGCTGATTCAAACTGGAGTTTCCCTAGACGCGATCGCGATCGCCATTACTTTTGTTGAAGTTGGTGCCGATCCTGAATCCGTCACTAACTTGATGTTGTCCTTAAATGGTTTAGCGGGAGATAAAAATCAGGTAAGCGTGGCCCAACTGAATCGAGCTATTAATTCTTACAATACTATCGTGAATAAAAGTGATCTATCGACCTTACAAGCCTTAAAAAACATGACAGCTTTTATGGATATTCGATCACTATTACAAGGAACTTAAGCATCATTCAGAAGTGTAAATTAATTGATGTTGGGAATTTCAGGAAATAACTCGATCGCCAGACCTTCCCTGGCCACAATAGTCGCTGGAAATTCTAAAACGGCTTCCTGGGCGATCGCATCTAAATCATCGTCGGTATGGGAGGGATCATGGTGAAAGAGAATCAGTTGTTTTACCCCTGCGGCTTTGGCGACTTTGACGGCTTCTTGCCAAGTGGAATGGCCCCAACCGATTTTGCTATTATCTTTTTCATAATATTCAGCGTCGGTATAGGTGGCATCAATAATTAAAATATCTGCCTGTCGTGCGAGGTGTAAAACATTTTCATCTAGGCGATCGGGGAAATGTTCAGTGTCCGTAATGAATGCGATCGACAGCCCCCGCCAATTGACTCGGTAGCCCACCGATCCCCCTGGATGATTTAACTGACCTGTTTCGACGGTGATCCCATTCCAAGCAATAATTTCCCCCACTTCGAGATCATAGAACTGGAATCCAGACTGCATAATTTGTAAAGGCACGGGAAAATTTGGGTGCAACATTTGGTCGTGGAGACGTTGCTTAATGGTCGAGCCATTGGGAGTGGGAACGCCATAAATATAAAAAATATTGTCTTGTCTAAAAGCGGGCATAAAAAACGGAAACCCCTGAATATGATCCCAGTGGGTATGGGTAAAAAAGAAATGGCTCTCTATCGGCATCTCTTTTAACATCGATTGACCCAGAAGACGTAACCCTGTTCCCCCATCAAAAATTAGCCGTTCTCCGCCGACTCGCATCTCAACGCAGGGAGTATTGCCGCCATAACGCACGGTTTCTTTGCCTGGACAAGGAATGCTTCCCCTAACTCCCCAAAATTTAAGTTGAAATCGGTCGCAGGTCATGGCGATCGCCGTCTAAAACTGATTTTGACAAAATTAATCAGGATTGATGACACGAGGCGTACCATTCATATTGATTAATAGTGTACTTATAATCATAGATAAAAATCTGTAGCAAATTAGCAGATAACATTAGATTTATCCCCTAATCCGCCCGTGAATTCATCCCTAATGAGGGTCAATCATTCTACTATACCGTCAAAAATACCCCCTTGAGCTAATTTAATGCGTTTATTGATTGCTCCTGATTCTTTTAAAGGAACCCTATCCTCTACTGAAATTTGCGAGATTATTCAAGAAATTTTGGGTTGTTCTTTTGCTATCCTCGCCCATCCCCTCGCTGATGGAGGAGAAGGAACTTTAGAGGCGATCGCGGGCTGTTTACCCCAGGCACAATGGATAAGCCAGACGGTTATGGGGCCATTGCCCGATCAACGAGTAGAAGCGAAATATCTATGGCTGGCCGAATCTCAAACGGCTTTTATGGAAATGGCCCAGGCGAGTGGCTTAACCTTATTAAAACCATCAGAGCGTAATCCCGCTTTAACCACAACCTACGGCACGGGAGAATTAATTAAAGAGGCTCTCAATCGTGGTGCGAAAAAACTCTATCTCGCGATCGGCGGATCGGCAACCAATGATGCAGGTGTTGGGATGTTGATGGCGTTGGGATGGCAATTTTTAGATAGTTTCGGAAATTCTATCAATTTAGGGGGAAATCAATTAATCAAAATTCAAAAAATTATTCCTCCAAAAGTTTCTCAGGTATTTTTCCAGGGCGTTGAAATCTTTTGTGATGTGACTAACCCCTTATCTGGCCCTAATGGAGCGGCCTATATTTTTGCAAAACAAAAAGGTGCAGACGAAAATTTGATTCAATCTTTGGACGAGGGTTTAAAGCACTTCAGCGATCGCGTTCAGCAACAACTGGGTATAAATATAGACTTTCCAGGCTCAGGAGCGGCAGGAGGATTGGGCGCAGGGGCAAAATTAGGGTTTAATGCTAAAATTAGCCGAGGAATTGAGCGCATAGCAGAGTTAACAGAACTAGAAGCCCATATTCAAGCCAGTGATGTCATTATTACGGGAGAAGGACGGTTTGATCAGCAATCGCTTCAGGGAAAAGTCATTTGTGGAGTTTTGGCATTAGCGCACAGCTATCAAAAACCCGTCATTGTACTGGCAGGAAATTCGGACTTTAAAAATTATGCTGGTATCCAAAAAATTATTACCCTCGTTGGGGAAGATATTTCTCTAGAATCGGCATTAAATGATCCCAAGACTGCTTTAAGAAAACGTTGTCAGGAATTACAAGCTTATTTGACTAATTTAAGGGATATTTAACGGTTTTAATCAGGCGAACGCTCGGCAAAGCGTAATTTAGCAGAACGGGAACGGGGATTGCGTTGTTGTTCTTCAGGTTGGGCAATAATCGGTTTTTTAGTGATTACTTT
>JBEIFD010000100.1:0-9276 GCA_040382535.1 Merismopediaceae cyanobacterium | reverse complement strand
TATGATTTCAGTGAAGTAGATAAAACAAAAGATAACCGCATTTTGAATTACGCCCGTAAGCTAGACACACAAATGGCAAATGGCTTACGTGATTTACCACAACTCAAAAAGGTTCTCTCCTCACTGGCAACTCGCGATCTACTACGTGGGCGATTTGTCTCCTTACCGAGTGGACAGGAAGTGGCGAAAAAGCTTGTTGAAGAAAAACTTTTAAGCGAGGAGGATCTTCTAACCCAACAGGATATTTGTAATACCGCTGGAGAATCTCAAGCCAAAATTCTAGAAGAGTATGGTTTCGATAAAGCCACGCCACTGTGGTACTACATTCTACGAGAATCTATGGTTCAGGCTAAAGGTGATAAATTGGGGAAAGTGGGTAGCCGCATCGTAGCTGAAACCTTTGTCGGGTTGATTCAAAATAGTCGTATCAATGTTATGAAAAGTGAATGGACAGATCTAAGTTTCTCCATGCCTAAGCTCTTGTTGACAATCCAGGGTGATCACCGTTATCTTAAAGTAATGACAAATGATTAATTCGGCATTACTTAATCAAGGCATGAATGTCAACTTTGCACATATCCCAAAGTCAGTTTGAGTCTAGATTTTAAAAATCCGATAAATGAAGATTCATTTCTCAAATCAGCAACGCCATTAAATTCTCAGTTATCGATTTGCTTAATTGAAAAAATCTAATTCATTCAAGGAGAATTTGCAATGTCTGAATATTTTCGACGGGAACTTCCTCCTGGAGAACTAATAGTAGATCCTACTTGGAAAACATTTAAAAATTTTGGCGTGCAATGGTCAAAACTTATAGCTTGGTCATGGGGGGGATTCACAGACCCTAGTTTGGACACGACTCAGGAAAATGACTTAAGAGTAGATTTCAAAAAACTACTACAAAAGCAAGCCTTAAATAGAGATATCTATCTTAAGTGTGATACTCGTAATCCTGACTATCCTGAGCAAGACTTTGCGCGTGACCGAGTAGAAGAATTTTCTAAGCAAATTAAAATTTTATTGCTAGGTGAAACAGATTCAGGAGGGGCTGCTCCAGGACTTACATTGTCTAAGGTGCTTGAGGCTTACACTAATCAACCTCTGATGACAACTGGTGACGCAGCTCTGAAGAAATTGTTTAAAGAAAGCTTTAATGTGGGAGTCATTACCAATTCGTTTATTGGTAGAATTATTTATGCAAAAGGCAAGGATGCAACCAGTCCACCTCAAGACAAGTATATCTTGGAACTTGCTTATCCCCCTCAACCCCAAATCAGTGATTCTACTTTCACTGTAGAACAGCTAGATAAGTGGTTGAGAACAGAAGATAGTAACCCCATAGAATATGCGGTTCCTCCTTCTGCTTATATCCCGTGGTCAGGATGCTAATTTGATTACCAGAGTTTCCTGAAGAGAATCGTTTTGTGAATCTGTAGATACTTGTATCACAACTTCTCAAATGTGAGAAATGTATTAGGGTACTTTATCTTGAAATAGTGAAAAACCTTTCGGGTGCTATTCGATGCTCGAAGGTTTTTTTATTTATGATTTTGCGAGCAACTTTTGAGAAATTCAATCTACAATAGACGATAAATTTGTCACGTAGGATAGCAAACACAAATCGGGGCAGTAAAATGAGTTCGATCGCAAATTATCAAATTGTTACTAAAGTTTACGAAAGCTCTAATTCTTTAGTTTATCGTGCCTTAGCTAGTGCTGACGAGCGTCCTGTTATTCTTAAATTACTCAAGAAAGATTATCCAAACCCGTCAGAACTGACTCGATACAAGCAGGAATACGAAATTACTCGCTCTCTTCAGATTAAAGGGGTGATCGCCGCTTACGAGCTATTTCCTTACGACAATACTCTCGCGATCGTCCTCGAAGATTTTGGGTCTCAATCCTTAGATCTTTGGCTCAAATCTCGGGTTTTTACAATTTTAGAATTCTTGCAAATCGCCATACAAATTGCTGAAGCCTTGGCTGGAATTCATGGCGCAAATATTATTCACAAAGATATTAATCCTTCTAACATTCTTTTTAATCCTAAAACCAGACAAGTAAAAATTATTGATTTTGGAATTTCTAGCATTTTTACTAAGGAATCCCCCGTTCTGAAAAATCCCGATATTTTAGAAGGAACATTGGCCTATATATCCCCAGAACAAACGGGAAGAATGAATCGTTCACTGGACTATAGAACGGATTTTTATTCTTTGGGGGCAACGTTTTACACCATCTTGACTGAGCGGCTGGTTTTTGAGTCTCGTGATCCTCTAGAGCTAGTTCACTGTCATATTGCCCGTGAACCCATTGTTCCCTACGCAATTAACCCTTCTATTCCAGAAATCCTCTCTCGCATCGTGATGAAGCTACTTGCAAAAACAGCCGAAGAACGGTACCAAAGTGCGTTGGGTTTAAAGGCAGATTTAGAAGAATGTTTTGCACGGTTGCAGCAAACTGGGAAAATAGAAGAATTTCCACTCGCTCACCACGATTTGACCGAGCAATTTCAAATTCCACAAAAGCTTTACGGTCGAGAATCAGAAATTGGGGTTTTGCTTTCAACTTTCCAGAGAATTGTCGAACCAGAAAAACTTCATGAGGAAGACAAAACAACGGAAGTTAAAGCTCATCGAAAACGATCTGAAGTGGCTCTTGTCGGCGGCTATTCTGGTATTGGTAAAACTTCCCTCATTCAGGAACTCTACAAACCGATCACCCAACAGCACGGCTATTTTATTGCGGGTAAATTTGACCAGTTTCAGCGCAATATTCCCTATTCGGCAGTCGTTGCTGCATTCCAATCTTTGGTACGACAATTGCTTTCTGAAAGCCCAGTCCAACTGGCTCAATGGCGCGAAAAATTGATCGCGGCTTTTGGCTCGAACGGCCAAGTCATCATTGACGTTATTCCCGATATCCAACTCATCGTCGGTTCTCAACCTCCCGTGCAACCTCTAGAATCTTCAGAGGCAAAAAACCGATTTAATCGCATTTTTCAGAATTTTGTCCGAGTTTTTTGTCAGCGATCGCACCCTCTGGTCATTTTTTTAGACGATTTGCAATGGGCAGATTCGGCAAGCTTACAACTCATCGAACTGATTATCACAGATAACCAAATAGAGCATCTGCTTTTGCTTGGTGCCTATCGTGACAACGAAGTTAATCCCAACCATCCTGCCATGCTGTGGGTAGATCGATTGAAACAACAGAACGAAATTGTAAACAACATCATCCTCAAACCGCTTGAACTTGAGGAAACTGCTCAACTTCTCGTAGATGCGCTCCATAGCGATCGAGAAACCGTACAAGCTTTAGCCGAGTTGGTTTTGCAAAAAACTTCAGGAAACCCCTTCTTTATTAATGAGTTTTTGAAAACAATCTATCAACAAAATCTATTAACGTTCGATCAAAATCGTCGGTGTTGGCAATGGGATGTAGATCGGATTCGATCTGCTGACATTACAGATAATGTAGTGGACTTAATGCTAGGCAAGCTCAAAAATCTCACGCAGAAGACACAGAGCGTACTTCGTCTAGCGGCCTGTGTTGGCAACCATTTCGATTTGAGTACACTCTCTATTATTTATGAAAAGCCTGCTGTTGAAGTCTTCAAAGAACTTTTGCCAGCCATTCAGAGGGGTTTCATTCAACCGACATCAGAGTTGGAAACGACCTCAAATGATCCCATTAAATCTGACTTAGTCGTTCAGAATTATGTATTTCGACACGATCGCATTCAACAGGCCGCTTACGCACTCATCGATCCTCAGCAAAGGAAGTCCATTCACTTGCGAATTGGCAGATTATTACTCGCCAGCCTTGAGAAAAATGAGCGGGAAGAGCAACTATTTACCTTGGTTGACCACCTTAATAAAGGAATAGATTTAGTCACCAACAAAGACGAAAAAATAAAGCTAGTAGAGCTGAACTTGGACGCAGCAAAAAAGGCAAAAGAAGCAGTAGCCTACATCGCGGCTAAAGAATATTTATATGTGGGGAGCAACAACTTCCCAGGAGATATTTGGCAAAATCGATACGAGATGGCAATCGATCTTTACAGAGAACTTGTAGAAGTTGAATATCTTAACGGCAACTTCGAGAAATCCCAATCTCTAATTGCAATGTCTCTTGAGCGAGTGCAAACAAATCTTGATAGCATAAAATTTTACTTATTGCAAATCACGATCAATGTTATGTTAGGACGCTATGTAGAAGCTCTTGTAGTGGGTCGTACTGCTTTGACATTGCTGGGAACTGACTTGCCAGAACAAGATCTTTCATCAGCATTCGAGACGGAACTTATCAAGTGTAAAGAGGCTTTAGGCGGTCGAGAAATCGACGCTCTATACGATAATCCTGAAATGAGTTCTCCTAGCAAAGAAGCAGAGTTTGATCTCCTGTATAGGATTCTTCCTACTGCTTGGTCTACAAACCCAGACTTAACAAATATTGTCGTCAGTAAAATGGTGAATATCAATATTGAATACGGACATACATCATTTTCTTCGGTAGCCTATGTTTTCTTTGCTGTAATCAACAACCAAACTCTTGCTAAATATCGTGTGGGCGAACAATATGGTTCCCTTGCCTTGAGATTATCTGATAAGTATGGAAATTTACATTCTAAGGGAATTGTATTGTCTTATAGCGCAAATATGATAATGCCTTGGCTTCGACAGATCAAAGATTCTGAGAAGTTTAACAACGAAGGATTTAATCTATGTTTGGAAGTTGGAGACATAGAAATTGCTGGATACGTACCTGCCTATAACCTATATAACTTAATTTATCAAGGAAAAAACTTAGAAATTCTTCTGGAAGATGTATTTCGCGATCTGCAATTTAGTCAAGAAATTAAAAATCAATGGGCTATTGACTGTCTGCTTGCAGCTAAAATAATTATTAAAAATTTAGTTGGTGAAACCCGTGACAAGCTTTGTTTCGGTTTAGAAGAAGTTACTGAGGAGGATTTCATAAAGGCTTGCGGTAGTGAAAGAACCCCAGCAGCACTTTGTTTTTATCAGGTATTTAAAGCTCAAGTGCTCTACTTGTACGAACAACCTGCTCCATTAATCTTATTAGAAGAATCAGCTAAGTTATTCGGCTACATTCCAGCAACTATCTCAATTGCTAGTCATAATTTTTATTACTCCTTAACTCTCATCGCTCACTATCCCAACGCATCACCCCAAGAACAAAAAGAATGCTGGCAAAAAATCGAAGCCAATCAAAAACAGATGAAAGTATGGGCAGATAATTGTGAGGCAAATTTTCTGCACAAATATCTCCTCGTCGCCGCAGAAATGGCTCGTATTTCTGACCAATGGGTAGAAGCAATGGAACTCTATGATCGCGCCATTGAGTCCGCCAAAGAACACAAATTCATCCAAAACGAAGCTTTAGGCAACGAACTAGCGGCTAAATTCTGGCTGTCACGAGCAAAAGAAGATTTTGCTAAACTCTATATGAGAAAGGCCCATCAAGGCTATCAAATCTGGGGAGCAAAACGCAAAGTCGAACATCTAGAAGAAAAGTATCCACAATGGTTTTCCTCACAATCCTACGAATCTAACGTTGTAACGACAACCTCCACAACAGCCACTGGAAGATCTACCAAATCCTTAGACATTGAAAGTGTCATTAAAGCATCGGAGACTCTATCCAAAGAAATTGTCTTAGAAAAATTGCTCGCCAACCTAATGAAAATCGGCATTGAAAATGCAGGCGCACAAAAAGGTTTCTTGATTTTAAAAACAGATAAAAATTGGTTTATTGAAGCAGAAAGTAACGTTAATGTTAGCGAGACAAAATTGCTACAATCTATTCCCATTGAAACCGAAGAAAAAAAAGAGAATCCCTTACTTTGCTCCGCCATTGTCAATTATGTCGCGCGTATCAAAGAGAATGTTATTTTAGATAATGCTTGTCATAAAGGAAACTTTACCAATGATCGCTATATTATCGCTAACCAAACAAAATCTATTCTCTGTACGCCCTTACTCAATCAGGGCAACTTAAGCGGTATTGTCTATCTCGAAAATAACTTAACCACCGATGCTTTTACCCCTGAACGAATCGAACTTTTAAATATCTTATCTGCCCAAGCCGCTATTTCCATTGATAACTCAAGACTTTATCAAACTTTAGAAAAGAGAGTAGAAGAGCGTACCAAAGAATTATCCCAAACCCTAGAAATTCTCAAGGCGACCCAAGCCGAACTTCGTTTTGAAAATGATTTACTCCGTAGCGAAGAATCCTTTTCAACTTTCGATTATCAAGTAGGCGGAAGCTTACCGATGGATGCCTCTACCTACGTCGTCCGAGCAGGCGATCGCTACCTTTATAAAGCCCTAAAACGAGGAGAATTTTGCTACGTTCTTAATCCCCGACAAGTCGGAAAATCCAGTTTAATGGTGCGGATGATTGACTATCTCCAGCGCGAAGGCTATTGCTGTGCGCCCATTGATATGACCCGTATCGGCAGTGAAAACGTGACTCCAGAACAATGGTATAAAGGATTCGCTTTTGAACTATTACGCCGTTTTGATTTGCGGAGCAAGATTAACTTAAAAACTTGGTGGCAAGAACGAGAAGATAGGCCCCCCGTTCAAAGATTAAGTGAATTGATCGAAGAAGTCCTATTAACCGAAGCGGGTGTAGAAAATGGCATTCCCACCAAACCCTTGGTTATTTTTATTGATGAAATTGATAGCGTTCTCGGCTTAAAATTCTCCGTTCATGATTTTTTTGCTCTTATTCGTTCCTGTTACAATCAGCGCAGTCTTAATCCCGCCTATCAACGTTTGACCTTCGCCCTTTTTGGAGTCACAACCCCTAGCGATTTAATGACTGATATTCAGATAACCCCTTTCAATATTGGTCAAGCTATTCATTTAGAAGGCTTTAAGGAACATGAAGCCCAACCGTTATTGCAAGGATTAGCCGAAAAAGTCAGTAATCCCCAAACCTTACTCAAAGAAATCTTCCACTGGACAAATGGTCAACCCTTTCTCACTCAAAAAATCTGTAAACTGATTCGGGATACCTCTGCTCCCATTCCTGTTAACGACGAAGCCGCTTGGCTCCAAAACTTGATCCAAACCCAGGTGATTAATAATTGGGAATATCAAGATGAGCCAGAACATTTGAGGACGATTCGCGATCGCATTGTGAAAAGTAAACGATCAGCCCAATTATTAGAACTTTACCGACAAGTATTAGAACAGGAAGAAATTTCCATAACTAACAATGCTGTAGAAAGAGAGTTAATCCTATCAGGCTTAGTCATCAAAAAACAAGGTCTTCTCAAAGTTAATAACCGTATTTATCAATTAATTTTTAACAAATCTTGGCTCAGAAAATATCTCCTTGTTTAACTGCTCAATGTTCAAGGAAGCGCAACTAAAACCCCTAAGCAACCGATTTTAGTCAAACTATTTGGGTTATAGCTCAACTCCAACACAGTCGCCCAAAAAATGACCGACTAAATAGAGGGAACCACAAAGAACAATCACCCGCTCTTCTTCTAGGGAGATCGCTGATTCTAAGGCAATACCTAAATCAGGAAAGATTTCTAAGGTCTCTAAAGCTGGACAAATTCCTTTCGCAATACCTGCTAAAACCGTCGGCTCGGCACTGCTATGGTCAGGAACAGGCACGAGGGAAAGGCGATCGCCTGCCTGGAGGAGAGCTTGAAAAATTTTGGGGTGATCCTTAGTCGAAAGCATTCCCATCACCCAATGGACGGGTTTACCCAGACTATCCACGTATTGTCGGAGAGATTCAGCCGCCGCCGTGTTATGGGCCCCATCAACCAAAATCGCCCTTCCTTGCCAGGTTGTCCACTGCAATCTTCCCGCCCAACGGGTTTTGCCCATGCCTTCTTGGATCGCAGGATTAGAAATCTCCCAACCCTGTTCCCGTAAACACTGAATCGCAGCGATCGCGATCGCGGAATTGATTAATTGAACATCGCCAAATAGGGGCAAAGGATACTCTAGGGTTTGATAACGCGCCCATCGTTGATTTTCCTTAATCACTTCTTTGGCAGGGGAAACCCATCGGGCGGGACATTGCAAACTTTCTAGATAGGTTCGGATTAAAACCGTAACTTCGGTTGGCAAAACGCCAATCACGGCGGGACGATAGGGCTTTAAAATCCCTGCTTTTTCCTTCGCAATATCCCTCAAAGTCGGCCCCAATATCTGCCAATGTTCCATACTCAAAGAGGTAATCACACTGACCAAAGGATTGCTAACCACATTCGTTGCATCCAAACGCCCTCCCAAGCCCACTTCAATCACCGCTATATCCACTTTTTCCTTAGCAAAATAAAGCCAAGCCGCCGCCGTAATCACTTCAAATTGGGTAGGAATATCACCCTCATTGTCAGGAATTTTTTGCTGAATAATTTCTAATAAATCAATTAATTTTTCTTCACTAATTGAAACTTCATTGATACAAATTCGTTCTGTCCAATTAACTAAATGGGGAGAAGTATAACGCCCTACTCTATAGCCCGCCGCCGTTAAAATAGAAGATAAATAGGCACAAACTGAACCCTTGCCATTGGTTCCTGCCACATGAATAATGGGGACTTTTTGTTGAGGATTACCTAATTTTTCTAGAAGGGATAAAATTCTGTCTAATCCAAGATGGACACCAAAGCGTTGGTAGGGTTTGAGATAGGATTCAATAGTCATTAATCAATAGTTTATGTTGAATTTTTAAGGTAAAATAATTAGAGGAAAACTATCTTTGACGTTCAATACAGAGAAAATTCAAGGGGACATTAAACGAATATCGATTTTTTATCCTACCATAGAGATATTGGCTAATACGAAGACCATCGCCGTTTCATCAATCTTGCGCTCTCTCAACTGTTCTACTTGAAATTCCAGTGAAAAATTTTTCCTTACCTACTTTAACGCCTCAAGATCTTTTTCCCTATAAGCTTGATGATTTTCAACAAGAAGCGATCGCTGTTTTAGAGTCGGGAAAATCCGTCGTGGTCTGTGCGCCGACGGGATCGGGAAAAACGGTTATTGGGGAATATGCCATTTATCGCGCCCTAACGAGGGGAAAACGGGTTTTTTATACCACCCCTTTAAAAGCTCTTTCTAACCAAAAAGTCCGAGATTTTCAGGATAAGTTGCGAGAAATTGGGGTAGAAGATGCAGAGTCCGCCGTAGGTCTGATTACAGGGGATATTGTGATTAATCCCAACGCGCCCATTGTGGTGATGACGACCGAAATTTTTCGGAATATGCT
>JBEIFD010000099.1:0-9355 GCA_040382535.1 Merismopediaceae cyanobacterium | reverse complement strand
ACGGTTATTACCAGTTTGCGGTCTCAGAATCGCAATGTTCTAGAATTTATGACTGACGCGGTTAGAGCTAATCGTAAAGGAACCACTCCTCCTTCTTTGTTACCTCAGTAGCTGTTACACTTCCTCTGAACGATTACCAAGATTCAATGTCGCCTATTCACTCTTTACAAATCTCAATTAAATTCTGCTTAAAAGTTTTATTTGTCATTAGCTTCGCGATCGCCTTTATTGTCTTCACGGCCTTACCTGTAATGGCAGTTGATAATATTGCTAATTACACCTACGCAGACTTGCACGACCAAGACTTTTCCAATCAAAAATTCGTTCGAGCTTCCTTTGCCGCCGCCGATATGCGGGGAATTAGTTTGGAGAATTCTGATTTATCCTTTTCCATCATGACCGAAGCTATTTTATTAAAAGCTAATTTACAAAATGCCGATTTTACGTCTGCGTTGATTGACCGAGTAACCCTCGATTTTGCTGATCTGAGTAATGCGATTTTTACCGACGCGATCGCCACCCGCACCCGTTTTTTTGACACAAATATCACAGGGGCAGATTTTAGTAATGCCATTATCGACAATTATCAAGTTTCTTTAATGTGTGAAAGGGCCGAGGGAATTAATCCTAAAACAGGCGTAGCAACGAGGGATAGCTTAGGTTGCCGCGACAAAAAAATTAAGTAATTTCTTACACAATTAATATCAACAAGTCCCCCAGAATTGGTGGATTTAGGGGGCTTTATTCAAATTTTCTCAAAGGATTCCAAAATCGATTCCAACGCGATCGCCACATGAGTCCAATGGGTCGCGCCCTGACAAAACACCGTATAGGGTTCGCGCAACGGGCCATCCGCCGAAAATTCCGAGGTACTGCCATCAATAAAAGAACCGCCCGCCATCACCACTTCACTTTCATAGCCTGGCATGGTCGCAGGCACAGGATCGAGATAGGAACCGATGGGAGAAACGGATTGAATCGCTTTACAAAAGGCAATCAGTTTTTCAGGAGAGCCTAACTTAATCGCTTGAATCACATCTCGACGGGGAACCAATGGCAAAGGATTCACCGCATAACCCAACTTGTCAAAGACATAGGCCATTAAATGCGTTCCTTTGACCGCTTCTCCCACCATCTGGGGCGAGAGAAAAAGCCCTTGGAACAATAAACGATTTTGATCAAAGGTCGCTCCACCCTCCGAGCCAATGCCTGGAGCCGTCAAACGACAAGCCGCCATTTCTACAAATTCTGCTTTCCCTGCTAAATATCCCCCCGCCGTTGCGATGGTTCCCCCTGGGTTTTTGATCAGAGATCCTGCTATGAGATCTGCCCCAACCGCAGTCGGTTCTAGGTTTTCAATAAATTCTCCATAGCAGTTATCCACAAAACAAACGGTATGGGGATTTTGATGTTTGATAATACGAATAATTTCCTCAATTTCGTCGATAGATAGACTAGAACGCCAAGAATAACCGCAGGAACGCTGAATCAGGGCCATGCGAGTGTGGGGTTTAATGGCAGTTTTCAGTCCTTCCCAATCCACTGATCCCTGGGAGGTTAACGTTAATTCTTGATAAGAAATGTTAAACTCAGACAGAGAACCTTGTCCGTGACCCCTCACACCGATAACTTCTTCTAAGGTATCGTAGGGTGCGCCCATGACAGCCAGTAGCTCGTCCCCAGGTCGCAATACCCCATACAAGGCACAGGCGATCGCGTGGGTTCCAGAAACCAACTGCACTCTAACGATGGCAGATTCTGCTCCCATAATCTGAGCAAAAACCCGATCTAGTGTCTCTCGTCCCAAATCATCATGACCGTAGCCGCTCACACTAGCAAAGTGATGGACTCCTACCCGATGATCCCGAAAGGCTTCTAAAACTTTTTTCAGATTTTCCTTGACCTTTGTGTCAATTTCAGAAAAGATCGGGATTAATATATTTTCCGCTTCTTTAAGAAGTGCTAAGTTTTTCATGAATCAGTTTAAATGTGTCTAGTCCTTACTAGATTCAACTTCTAAAACTGCCTAATGTCAAATTCTTCTATTTGCTTTTTGTTAATTCAGTTATGTAAAATAAATCCCTCAAAAATTCTTTAAATAAGTTTAAGAATTTCATTAATTAATTTCCCATATTGTCAAAACGTAACTGAAAATCACTAGCTTAATTTTGGCTATTTAGCGACTTCTTTAATTTTTTCTATAGGTTCTTAAATGACTGCTGCGCTTCCGAATAACACTAACGAGAAACTACCCCTAGATTGGGGGGTTATCCTCTATCTAGGCATCGTTCATCTGTTTGCTTTACTCGCATTCCTGCCCCAGTTTTTTAGCTGGCAGGCGATCGGTGTCGCTTTTTTACTTTACTGGATTACGGGCGGACTGGGTATCACTTTGGGTTTCCATCGACTCGTTTCCCATCGGAGCTTTACCGTCCCCAAATGGGTAGAATACGTTTTAGTATTTTGTGGTACTCTGGCTTGTCAAGGCGGCCCCTTCGGCTGGATTGGCTTGCACCGAATGCACCATAAATTTTCCGACACTCACGAAGATCCCCATGATTCTAATAAGGGTTTTTGGTGGAGTCATATTGGTTGGATGATGGTTGATAATCCTGCTAAGAAAGAAATTCCTCGTTTTACAAAAGACATTTCTGATGATCCTTTTTATCAGTTTTGCGATAAATATTTTATTCCTATTCAAGTCGTTTTAGGATTAGGGCTTTTTGCTTTAGGCGGATGGAGTTTCGTCATTTGGGGAATTTTTGTCCGCTTGGTGTTGGTTTTCCATTTCACTTGGTTTGTCAACAGCGCAACCCATAAGTTTGGTTATCAGAGTCATGAATCCAAGGATCATTCCCGCAATTGTTGGTGGGTTGCTCTCCTAACGTTTGGCGAAGGTTGGCACAATAATCACCATGCCTATCAATATTCAGCCCGTCATGGTTTGCAGTGGTGGGAAGTGGATTTAACGTGGATGACGATTCGTTTGTTAAATTTTCTGGGTTTAGCGTCCGATATTAAGTTACCTCCTAGTAATCAAATGAAACAAGATGGTGTTGCTTAAGTTTTAGGCTATCCAAATAATGATTAATAAAATTCCTTCTGTTTTAATTAATAGGAGGTTTTTTGTTTGTGAATTTTGTATGGCATTATTGAATTAGTGAAAGTAAAGCTAAATCAACTTCCCAATTTATAAAAAAAGCGATCGCTGATATTCATCCTTGATTCGTCTTTTCAGAATACAACTCACTGTCCCATAGCCAGGATTACCTTCCAAGGCGGCTAAATGAGGATGGGAAATATCTTCAAGATCACCACATTTACTTGTCCATTGTTTTTTATCAATGAGTTGTCGTGCCATGTGAGAAGGGAGTCCTTCTTCATCTATGTAAATAGCCACTTTTTCAAATCCTTCCTCAAAATTTTCATCGTCACAAATTTCATAACCTAAACTTTTAAAACATTCGATAAAAACTTCTAAGGATTCATCATCCTGTTCTCCCAATGGCCAGTAATAGGGAGCCGTATCATAGGGAATGGGCCACCAAGGGCGATTTGTTTCACCCGCAGCCCAAGCCACACAATTATAGTTAGGTGTTTTAGGACTCGTCAGGAGATAGCCGCTACTTCTTAAGTTTGGATAGCGAAGCTCTAATGAAATGCTCATGCACGATAAATTAACAAATGAAACCTTTTCGTTTTCCCCAATTAAGCCACGCTTCTACTGCTTGTTCAAAATCATCTCCAGGTTGAGTCGGGTCTTCATCGGTAAGAGCTTTGAGGGCAAGAAACCAATGATCGGGTTTGGTTTGTAAAGATTCGAGAATGAAGGGAACAGCTATTTTTCCTAATGCAATAATTTTGAGGTAATTAAGATTAGTAATTTTTTTAGAAATAGAAGACAATCCACAAGTCTCTTGTTCCCATTTCTGAGAGAGTTCGTTAAATCTGGCTTGAAGTTTTAACAGGTCTTCAGAATTTGTGTAGTTAGCTGGAAAAGTTTGTATAGTTGGCATTTTATTAGACAATAGATTATGTAAGTATAGAAATTGTAGAATTTAATTATAAAAAAGCGATCGCTGACATTTACCATCAATTACACAGAAGTTGTCAATATGAAAAAATATAAGCTTACCATTTAAACTTCGTTTCTTTTGCATATTGATAATCATTATGTCTTGAGACTAGCTCAACACAACGCTCACTGGTACATCCAAGTTCACTTAGTAAACAAGATAACAATAGAAAAGACAAAACTTGAGCCAGTCGAAACAACTCACTTCCTTTTGCATATTTATCATCAAGTGATTGATCATAATGAGTGTAGTAATTCCTTGTATCTCTAATTCTTTTTGTAAGGTTATTGATGTTGTTAGCATCACAAAGAAAAGGCTGAATAATACCTTTGTGAATGGTGATCAACTCATCAAGTCTATCCTTTAATGTTGGTTCGTGACTAAAAGCAAGTTTCTTTTTTAACCAATCACGATGTTTTTCAGGAATAGCGTCGTATATTTCTTTCAATCTCTCCTTATGATCTTGTAAAGAATTTTTTAAGGTATTTATTTTAAGGCGATGATAAGATTCAATTGCTTTTACAATAGACAAAAAATAAAATTCAAAACTGATAGATTTAATATATTTAAGCCCAAAATATATGTTACAAATATGTTTAATTTCATCGCTAATATTTAGCCACTTCTGGATATAAAGTGGGAATTCATTTTCTATATCTTCCAAGCTAAAAATTATCATAGGTGAGACCTTGTTGCTTTCTTCGTTTTTATGGACGAATCTACTGGCTATAACTTTTATTTGTTCTTCGGAAGAATCATTGAACTTTTCTCCATGATGAGAGAATACCATTAACTCTGTGACCGAGTTTTTTTGATTTGTATCTAAAGTTAAAAAGTTTTGTAAAGGATACAAATAATCACGCTCGTATTCTTCTAACGATAGTTCTGTGAGCGGTTTAATGATAATGCTTGAAGTCTTTTTTTTAGTAACTTCTAAATCACAAATTTCAAGGTGCCTAGTTATACCAACGCCTATCTTTACTTCGCCTTTTGTAGTTCTTGCTGTAAGTTCAGGTAAATCAAAATTAGATAAGTCTTTGTTTTCAGAAAACTGATTGTTAAATGATTCTAGAAATTTAGAACCACCCAAATAAGTCCAAATAGATAAATGACTATATCTCACACTTAATTTAAAAAACTTCATTTCTTCAGGCTTTCTATAATGAACACCCATCAAAAAATAATTAATCTCGTAAATTTCACTGTTTATTCCTGGATAATTATGACTCCAATGACAACAATTCGCCTGAAAAATAGTAATTAGTTTTCCTTCTCTAGTAAAACCCAGGATTATTTTATAAGTTTTATTGTCTAGCAACTCACTATGGAGCCGTTCATCATTTCTGGGTAAAGTACCTAAAAGTTCTAAGGTAATTTCATTTTGTTCTGAGATTTTTATACTTCCTGGTATTTGGTTGTCTGGGAAAGAAGGAATCCACCAATATCCAGTATATTCATTTGTCGTCATTATTCAAATCTCCAGCTATATCCGTATTATCATAACTGAAATTAACAAATCAACTCAACAAGAATAAACAATTCAGAACATCAACTTTAACAGCCGTTTATGGAAATTCTGTAATTGTTCCTTCTCATGCGCCCATCTGTCAACTGCCAAAAGTCAATAAATCTAGATATGGAAAAGAAGCGCGTGGGATACTTCACAGTAATTCGTCCATTAAAGACATAATCTCAATACTTTCCTCAGATAAAACCATTTCTTGGGTTTGTTTTTTTAAATAGGATTCTAACAAATCTTTCAGAGCAATTAATTTTAAACTATTTTCCGCATAGGTTTTGGCGATCGCGTTTGCACCTTTCAAATAACCTGTCGCACCGAGATCCATCATGGCCGACCGTCGCAATTGCAAATCAGGGCCTTTTAAAGCTTCAATCAGGCGATCGCCGCTATAAGCTCTGCTTGATCATTAAGTTCAGCCGTAATATTGGGGCTAATTTCTACACTATTTGCTTTTGGTTCATCAGAAACCATCAAATGCAGAACATCTTCTTTTTTAAAATAGAGCATTTTTGCATTATTCATGGATAATATACCTGATTGTAAATACTCTAACCAGACAATATTTGTCATTTTAAATCTTTAAACGACGAGCGATTGCGGTTTGCCAAGGTTCCGTTATACTCGCTAAATCTAAATCAATTAAAGCTTTATTTTCAGTAGTTAAAATCGTTAAATTTCCGAAAGCAGTTCCCACAATGCCCAACTTTTGCCAAGCATTATTTAAACTGGATTGTAAATAATTTTCCCATTCAGATTGACATTCAGGTTTAACCGAAACCACAATTTTGCTTGCCGCTTCTCCAAAAAGTTGTTCATCCAAACGTTGCTCAGAATTCGAGAGGGTAATCTCCGCTCCCAATTTTCCACTAATCGAACTTTCCGCCAACGCGATCGCCAAACCTCCTTCTGCACAATCATGGGCCGAATTTAACCAACCCTGACGAATGCCATGACGACAGGCCGCCTGTACTTGTTTTTCTAATTCAAAATCCAGACTAGGGGGTTGACCCGCTACGGTTTGGTGAAGGACTGCGAGATATTCCGATCCCCCTAAAACATTTTGAGTATTATTTCCCAATAAATAAATCAAATCCCCCGATTGTTGCCAACCCTGACCGACAATTTTGCTTAAATCGGGAATTAAACCCACCATACCAATCACAGGAGTCGGGTAAATGGGTTGGGGTTTTCCGTCAGAATCGAGGGTTTCGTTATATAAAGACACATTTCCGCCTGTAACGGGGGTATTTAATGCTCGGCAAGCATCCGCAATGCCCTGACAAGCTGTTGCGAGTTGCCAATAACCCACAGGATTTTCGGGACTCCCAAAATTCAAATTATCCGTCACTGCTAAGGGTTCTGCCCCGACACAACTTAGATTACGGGCGGCCTCTGCTACGGCAAGTTTTGCCCCTTCGTAGGGATGGAGGTAAACATAACGGGAATTGCAATCCGTTGTCGCCGCCACTCCAATGGTGCAATCTGCGGGATTCGCATGAATGGGACGCACCCGAATGACCGCCGCATCGGCTCCCCCAGGCAACAAAACCGTATTATTTTGAACTTGATGGTCGTATTGGCGATAAACCCACGCTTTGGAGGCGATCGTGGGACTATCTAACAGTTGTTTTAAAACATCATTCCAGCTTAAAAATTGGCTGTTAATCTCGATTCCTTCGGTTTGAGGAGTGGGTAATTGTGAGGCTGTCCATTGCCAAGCGGTTTGGGCGTAGGCAGGGGCTTCGGCTAATAATTCACGGTGATAAATGGGCGTATTATCGGCGAGGGCGGTTGCGGTAATTTCGGCGGCAATTTCTCCCTGAAATAAAATTCGGACAATGGGTTCAGCGATCACCGTTCCTGCGACAACGGCTTGCAATTCCCAACGATGGAAAATATCAATGAGTTCCTGTTCCCGTCCTTTTTGAGCGACGAATAACATCCGCTCCTGGGATTCAGAAAGCAAATATTCGTAGGGAATCATGCCCGTTTCTCGCACGGGAATTTTATCTAAATCCAGTTCAATACCGACACCGCCCTTGGCCGCCATTTCCGAAGTGGAACAGGTAATTCCTGCCGCGCCCATATCCTGAGCCGCGACCACTGCCCCTGTTTTAAAGGCTTCTAAACAAGCTTCGATTAAGGATTTTTCGAGGAAAGGATCACCCACTTGAACCGCAGGGCGATCGCTCATGGATTCATCGGTTAACTCGGCACTGGCAAAACTGGCTCCTCCCATGCCGTCTCTTCCTGTGGTAGAACCAACATACAAAACAGGATTACCAATACCTGCCGCTCCCGATTTAACAATTTCTTCGGTTTCCATTAAGCCCAAAGCCATAGCATTAACCAAGGGATTACCTGAATAGGCGGGATCAAAATAAACTTCCCCCCCAACAGTGGGTACTCCAACGCAATTGCCATAGTGTGAAATTCCATCCACGACTCCCATAAAGATGCGACGATTACGGGCATCATCCAAGTTACCGAAACGCAAGGAGTTTAAAATGGCGATCGGTCTGGCTCCCATTGTGAAAATATCGCGCAAAATTCCCCCGACTCCTGTGGCCGCGCCTTGAAAGGGTTCTACTGCCGAAGGGTGATTATGGGATTCGATTTTAAACGCTAGTTGTAATCCGTTACCCAAATCTACTACGCCCGCATTTTCCCCTGGCCCGACCAAAACGCGATCGCCTGTGGTGGGAAAGTTTTTGAGGAGGGGGCGCGAGTTTTTATAACAACAATGTTCTGACCACATGACCCCAAACATCCCTAGTTCGGCTCTGTTGGGATGTCTGCCTAAACGTTGAACAATATCGGTGTATTCTTCGGGCTTGAGTCCTTGATCGGCAATTTCGGCAGGGCTAAAGGGAGAAGTCATAGGAGGTCGGGGTTTAGGGTTCAGGGTTATTTTATCGTGAAGTTGGCTGGGTCGAAGATTCCGTTTAGAATAATTTAAGATAGTGTTCTGAACCTGTGGAATGAGTAATAAAATGTAAAGCTCAAAAATTAGTCTGCCATGCTATTCAATGTGATTGTTTGTCCAAAGTTGCCAAAGTACAAATATTGGAGGAAATGGGCTTTCAGCAGAAGAAAAGACCCATTACAAATGTCGTAATACAGAATGTAAGCGTTGCACATTTATATTAAACTATACTCATCAAGGCTATTTGCCAGAAGTCAAAGAAAAGATAACAGATATAGCAATGAATAGTGGTGGAATCAGAGATACAGCCCGTGTGTTAAAGGTTAGTCAATCAACAGTAATTAATGAACTTAAAAAAGAGTCAAATTTGGTATTTGTGAACGAAAAAAAAGCTAGCAGAACTGGAACCAAGTCAGAGTATTATAAGGCTCTGGCGATGGGAAGACGTAGAAGCAGAACTAGATGAAATGGGTCGTTTTTTTAATAGTAAAAAACAACAAAGATTGTTATAATATCCTATTAAACATGACACGGGTGAAATATTAGCTTATGTATTGTCGGGTCATAAAGACGAAGCATTTCTAAGGCTACAAGAGTTGTTAGAATCCTTTGGTATTACTCAATATTATACAGATGGATGGGGGACATACGAAAGACATATCCAAGACCGCATTGCATAGCGTGTGTATGTGTAATAACCAAAAAATTGAACGAAAGCACTTGACATTGAGGACTCGAAGAAAACGATTAGCTAGAAAAACGATTTGTTTCTCCAAATCTATTGTGATGCACGATATTGTCCTTGGATTATTTATCAATCGCTTTGAATTT
>JBEIFD010000098.1:0-9357 GCA_040382535.1 Merismopediaceae cyanobacterium | reverse complement strand
GAACAAACAACGGATTTGGTAACGGTGATTCATCCTTGGAAAATTGCTAATTTTCACCTTCTTATTAAAAACAGCGATCACCCTTGAACTTCACTTAATCACGCCCGTTAACGGCGAACTAGCACTGGCATAGGCTTTAATCGGCATCCGACCTGATTGATAGGCTAAACGTCCTGCAATTGTCGCCATTCCCATTGCCTGGGCCATCGCGACAGGATTATTTGCCAGGGCGATCGCGCTATTAATCAAAACCGCATCGGCTCCCATTTCCATTGCTTGAGCGGCCTCACTCGGAGTCCCAATTCCTGCATCTACGACGACGGGAACCTTCGCTTCTTCAATAATAATGCCGATATTGGCCGCATTCCGAATCCCTTGACCCGAACCGATAGGGGAACCCAGGGGCATGACGGTCACACAACCCACTTCTTCTAAGCGTTTAGCTAAAAGCGGATCGGCGTTGATATAGGGCAGTACAGCAAATCCTTCTTTAACCAATTTTTCAGCCGCTTCTAGGGTGCCGATGGGGTCGGGTAAAAGATATTTACTATCGGGAATGACTTCTAATTTCACGAAATTATTGTCTTCTTGTCCTAATAATTTGGCCATTTCTCGGCCTAAACGGGCGACCCGAATGGCTTCCTCTGCGGTTTGACAGCCTGCGGTGTTGGGTAACATCCAGATTTTTGACCAGGCGATCGCCTCTGCTAATCCTTCATGGCCAGGAGCGTTGGTCTGGACTCGACGGACGGCAACGGTCACAATTTGACAACCACTCGCGCTGATACTGTCTTGCATCACAGCGATCGAGGGATATTTACCCGTACCCGTCAGCAACCGAGATTGAAAATTCTTTCCAGCGATAATTAGGTCGTCGTTTGGCTCAGGGGAAGAAGGACTCAGAGTAGTCATAATTTAGAAAAAAAGTTGTGTTAGGCGAAAAAGCGATCGCCGTTAAAAGGGGTTAACAAAGGATCGGTCACTTGATGGGTAATTAGATCCGCAATGAGGGTCGCGGTAATGGGAGCTAATAAAATACCATTGCGATAATGACCCGTCGCCAAAACTAGATTATCATAGGCACTCGGCCCTAAAATGGGGAATTCATCCGTTGTACCTGGCCGAAATCCCCACCAAAAATCTTCAATCGTCCAGTCTGCGATCGGGGGGTAAAGTCCCATTCCCCTTTGTAAAAGAGCATTCATTCCCAGGGGCGTATTGTGGGGAGTCCAGCCCACTTCTTCTGAGGTTGCGCCGATGATGAGACGGCCATTTTTTCGGGGGACTAAATAGGTATTCGGCCCAAATAATACTCGTTCCAAGCTTTGGGGAGTGGGCATTCGTAGGGCTAACATTTGACCCTTGACAGGGCGGACGGGTAGGGGAATTAATTCAGATGACCAGGAACCTGTGGCTAAAATATAGATTTGGGCTTGATATTCTCGATTTTTCGTTAAAATTTTGTCGATTTTGCCATTTTTTTGAATAACAGATTGAACAGCCGCCCCTTCTTGGATATTTACGCCTAATGTTTTCGCCGCTTGCCGTAGGGTATGGACTAATTTTCGATTATCAACCTGTCCATCTTCGGGATGCCACCATCCGCCGAGAATATCGGGATTTAACCCTGGTTGGAAGGCATGGATTTCTGTTTGATTCAGCCAGCTTGAAGTGGGAGCAAGGGGCGTAAGATTATCGGGAAGTTCAAACACGGGAGACAAAATACCGCAGGGGTTATAACCCGTTTCTAATCCTGTTAAATTTTCTAGTTTCCCCATCCAATCCGCGTACATTTCCCGCGATCGCCGACATAATTCTAACATCGGGCTAGGGGGAATTTGTTCAGCGTAGGGAGCCAACATTCCTGCCGCCGCATGACTCGCCGCTTCTTGAAAATCTCGACTCAGGATGGTAACACTTGCGCCCCTTTGTCTCAATTCAACGGCGATCGCGAGGCCAATAATTCCGCCCCCAATAATTAAAATGTCCTTTGTTGCGTCCATGACTCTTACTTTAACTTGCCCTCTACTTAATACCTTACACGGTTTATTGATCGGTCAGTCACGCGCAGTAACCTTCAAAATAATTAAATGACGCTCTTTTTTGGTCGTAAAATAAAGGATCAGCAAACAATTATTGGGGTAATAACGGGGTGATGGTCAATCAGCCAGGCTACGATGTCATTGTGATCGGTTCAGGAATCGGGGGATTAGTCACCGCCACCCAACTAGCCGCGAAGGGGGCCAAGGTTCTTGTTTTAGAAAGCTATCTTATCCCTGGCGGGAGTTCAGGTTACTTTGAACGGGAAGGTTATCGCTTTGATGTGGGAGCCTCGATGATTTTTGGTTTTGGGGAAAAGGGAACCACGAATTTATTGACTCGTGCTTTGGCGGCGGTGGAGATGAAGCTAGAAACCCTGCCCGATCCTGTGCAGATTCATTATCATTTACCTCAAAATTTAGAGATTAAAGTTCACCGAGATTATGAAAAGTTTTTACAGGAATTAATCGCGCGTTTTCCCCAAGAGAAGGTGGGAATTCGTCGTTTTTATGATGAATGTTGGCAGGTGTTTAATTGCCTCAATGAAATGGAGTTGTTGTCCCTAGAGGAATTGGGTTATTTGATGCGGGTTTTCTTCCAACATCCTGGGGCTTGTTTGGGATTAGTCAAATATTTACCCCAAAATGCGGGGGATATTGCCCGACGTTATATCCAAGATCCTGAATTACTTGAATTTATTGATATGGAATGTTACTGTTGGTCAGTGGTTCCTGCCGATTTAACGCCGATGATTAATGCGGGGATGGTTTTCAGCGATCGCCACTATGGAGGCATTAATTATCCCAAGGGCGGCGTGGGTCAAATTGCCCAAAAATTAGTGGAAGGTTTAGAAAAAAAAGGCGGTGAGATTCGTTATAAATCCAAGGTTCAGCAAATTTTGTTAGAAAATGGGAAGGCGATCGGGGTGGAATTAACGAATGGAGAGCAATATTTCGCTAAACGGATTGTTTCTAACGCGACCCGTTGGGATACCTTTGACAAATTATTGCCCGCCGAGGCTATGCCCACGAAGGAAAAACGCTGGCAACAACGTTACCAAAAATCCCCTAGTTTCTTGAGTTTACATTTAGGAGTCAAGGCCGAGGTTTTACCCCTGGGAACCGAATGTCATCATATTTTATTAGAAGATTGGAATGAGATGGAAAAGGAGCAGGGAACCCTTTTTGTTTCCATTCCGACCCTTCTTGATCCCGATCTCGCGCCCGCAGGTCATCACATCATCCATGCCTTTACCCCTAGCTGGCTAGAAGAATGGCAAAACCTTTCTCCCCAGGATTATGAAGCGAAAAAAGAAGCGGCGGCTGAAAAGTTAATCGATCGCCTAGAAGTTATTTTTCCAGGACTGGATAGGGCTTTAGATTATCAAGAAGTCGGAACTCCCCGCACTCACCGTCGTTTTCTCGGTCGTCAGGATGGAACCTATGGCCCCATTCCCCAGCGTAAATTAGCGGGTTTATTAGGAATGCCTTTTAATCGAACCGCGATTTCGGGACTGTATTGTGTGGGCGATAGTACGTTTCCTGGGCAGGGCTTAAATGCGGTGGCGTTTTCAGGATTTGCCTGTGGCCATCGGATTGCGGTGGATCTAGGGATTTAATTTTCTGTTTTGAAACTAGACACTTGCCTATCTAAGTAGAAAAAATTAAATGTATATCCCGATACCTTATTACTTAAGTAAAATGTTTTAAGTACCACTAGGGTTTTTAGCTGGAAAGACTCGGCGATCGCGGAACCAATCCTGCTTGCATTTTTATAGGAAAAAGCTTGGTTATCTGAGTTTATTGCATTAAATTAACTTCTAGATCAGGCTTTTAGGAAAACCAGGATCACGTCTTCTGATCAAAAAAGGTCTCCCGAATAAAGTCTGGTTTTTCAACAAACTGATGACATTCTCGGTATTGATAAATTGTTAATTTTCATAAAATCAGTAATTATTCCCTTGGAAACTAGGCAGTAAAACATTCATCATGAGGGAATTAGGTTGCCCCAATGCCCCATTTTCTAATAATTACTGCTGACGTGAATTACCGTGAGCAGATCTTGGCTTAGGGTTAATAGTCTTCTTTTAGGTAATGCTGGGTATTCTATGGTTATTACTTCTAATCGTTTTCTCACTTTTCCACCCATCTCACAAATGCTATTAGGGCAACGCCTGATTCATCTGATCGGTCATTATACGGAGTCTCATCAAATGCTCCCTGCTATGGCCGAGATGATTGGGCTGTCCTTGGATGTTAATATTTGCATTTTGTTGGTTGGTGCGGTAGGTCAGTCGTCTTTACAGGGAGTAAGCTGGACACCATCGGAAACAATTCTATTGGGGGCAAATTCTCCTGTATTGAAACATTTTTGGTTGAAAGCGGTTCAAGATCGAGAATATCCTCTATTATTGAATTCCAACACAAATTCTCGACAAGCTTTTCAAATAACGAAGGATCTGGTGATGCGATCGGGTTTGGGGTTGCGTATTGTGTTTCAAAACAAGGTGAATGGTATGGTGATTGTTGGTTCGTCCCAGGATGAAAAGGATTATTCTCTCCAAGAGGCCCAATTGATTGAGATTGCTGATAGTTTGGCGATCGCGAATCATTTTTTTCAGTCGCTTCCCCCGAACGGAGCAGGAATTACCAAGCCCACTAACCTGAGCCGTGTCGTGCCAACGAATGAAAGTTCTCTTTTCAATAAATGGTATGAAGCAACCCGCCAAAAATTAGAACAACAGCGTGTTAGCCATGATCAACTCATTCATAATATTGTCACCATCATGAGTGACCAGACCCGCAATCCCCTAGCAACGATTCGCATGGGTATTGAGATGTTGCGGAAAAATCCCCCTTCTCCTGAAAAACTCCAGCAAAGATTAGATATTCTGGAGCAAGAATGGCGCAAATTAAATGAAATTAATGAAAAAATACTCCAATTAAAAACGTCTAAATTTAATAAAACGACTCTCCAGGTACAGAAGATCAACCTCACTGATTTTATTCAACGGTTAGTTACAAGTTATGAAATTAAGTGGGCTGAATGCTCGAAAAAAATAGTCGTTAAGACAGATTTACACAAAAAAGATTTGTTTTTTGATGTGGATATTAATTATTTACAGCAGATTTGTGACGAATTGTTGATTAATGCCCAAAAATTTGCCTTAAAAAATACGGATATTACGCTAAAAATCAGGGAGTCCCAGGAGAAAGGGAGGCCAGTTATTGTTCTACAATTGAGCAATTTAACACCCTCGATTGACTCTAAAAATCTAGCCTATTTCTTTGATCCTTTTTACCGAGAGCAGTGGGTCATTGATAATGCGATCGCGGGGATAGGATTAGGTCTTAGTATTATCAAGGAACTAGTGGAACAGCTTGATGGTAGGATAGCAGTGACCTGTGACCCCACAGAGAATGTTGACGATTGTTTAATGACTTTTACGTTGACTTTTCCCCTTGGTTTAATGGCTCCGTCCATTTCTCATGCTGATTAAGCAAATTCCTACCCAATTGTTTCATTGGCAACGCGCTCAGTCTTCTCCCCTGCGACGACAGCTAGAAATTTTCAAGATAGCTGTTAATTTTTCATTTTTCCTGATTTGGGATAAATCTGTCCAAAATTTGACTTCTCCCCAGCGTCAACGTCGCGCCCAATGGCTCGTTAATCATTTATTAAATCTCGGCCCGACTTTTATTAAAATTGGTCAATCCCTCTCGACCCGTGCCGATCTGATTCCCCCTGAATATATCGAAGCTTTGAGTCAACTCCAAGATCGGGTTCCGCCCTTTTCTTCCCAGGAGGCGATCGCGGTGATCGAACAGGAATTTCAGCGATCGGTCAAGGATTTATTCCAGAGTTTTGAGATGGTTCCCTTGGCTTCGGCGAGCTTGGGACAGGTACATCGGGCAACCCTCCATAGTGGGGAGGAAGTGGTTGTGAAGGTGCAACGACCTGGGTTAGAAAAATTATTAACACTAGATTTTGAAGTTCTGCGTCAATTAATTCGTTTCGGTAAACGCTGGCTACCAGGGTTTAAAAAAGCGACTCAAAAATATGAAGTTGAAGCGATTTATCACGAATTTTTTGGATTACTTTTTCAGGAAATTGACTATATCAATGAAGGACAAAATGCAGACCGTTTCAGAAAAAATTTTCAAGACTATCCAGGCATTAAGGTTCCGAGTATTCATTGGGATTATACCACTCAAAAAGTTCTTACCCTCGAATATTTACCAGGCATTAAAGTTGATGATCGAGCGAGTTTAGCCGCAGAAGGTATTAATTTAGATAAAGTTATTGAAAAAGGAATTTGTGCTTATCTTAAACAATTATTATTAGATGGTTTTTTCCAGTCCGATCCCCATCCTGGTAATATGGCGGTGAATCTCCAAGGAGAATTAATTTTTTATGATTTTGGAACAATGGCTGAGGTAAAAACCATTGCTAAAGATCAAATGATTCAGACTTTTTTTGCTATCCTCCAAAAAGATGTGGATAAGGTTTTAGAAACGTTGATTTTCATGGGTTTAGTAGAATCAAAAGGAGACCTGCGATCGGTCAAACGGATTGTGATTTTTTTATTGGATAACTTTCGGGAAAAACCTGTTGATGTGAGAGCTTTTGAGCAAATTAGCGATGAAGTTTATCTGATGTTTCAACAGCAACCTTTTCGCTTGCCGCCCCAGATGACTTTTATTCTCAAGTCAATTATGACCCTCGATGGCATTGCCCGCGCCCTCGATCCCCAGTATAATTTGATTGCTGCTAGTCAACCTTTTATTCAGAGTGTCGCAGTGGATAAAAAGACAGGAAACCTATGGAATTCGTTGGCAAAACAAGCCCAAGCGTTGATTATCCAAGGCTGGAACAAACCTAATCGAACGGAGCGATTGTTGCAAAATTTAGAAGATAAAATTGAGCGGGGAGAGTTGCAAGTCCGTATTCGTTCTTTGGAAAGCGATCGCTTGCTGAAAAATATTCACTTAGCGATCAAAAGTTTAATTTATGCTTGTTTAACAGGTTTTACATTACTCTCTGCGATTATTTTACTGTCAACCATTTATTTTAAATTCGCGATCGCGGGATTTGGATTAGCAGGTTTATTTAGCTTACTTCTAATACGGTCTTTAATTAAATTAGCAATTCAAGAAAAAATTGATAATATGATTAGTAAATAAAATTGGTAGTTTAACTGAATAAATTAGTCCTGTAACCGTATTAGGTAACGCCCTCTTATGTCAGAAATTTTCTTAAAGATTCAACGTCCTCTGTCTGAGAAATTACCTGAAATTGTTGAATTAGATCAGCTTTGTTTGGGAGGACTCTGGACTCTGGATGGCTATCAACGGGAATTGGATAATCCTAAAACTGGCTTTTTAAGTTTAACCTCTAGAACTGAACCACTGGATACTTCTGAACTGATTGGCTGTGGTTGTTTCTGGAGCATTTTAGAAGAAGCCCATATCACCCTGTTAATGATTCATCCCCATTATCGGGGTAGGGGTTTGGGAAATCTCCTGCTTTATCGTCTCTTAAAACAGGCGGTCATTCAAGGCTTAGAACGGGCAACTCTAGAGGTAAAAGATTCTAATACTAAAGCTATTCATCTCTATAAAAAATTTGGCTTTAAACTAGCAGGAAAACGCAAAAAATATTACCAAAAAACAGGAGAAGATGCCTTGATTTTTTGGCGTAATGATTTAGCAAAACCGAGTTTTTTAGAATCCTTAACCCATTGGCAAGGACAAATCCAGTCGCAACTGTCAGAACAAAATTGTATTCTAGAGGAAGAATTATAGTCTAATCAAAATTTTAGGAGAACTGAATAATGAGGTCTTTTCGATCTGAGCCGTTTTTATGGATTCATTTGGCGGGAATTGCCGTCGCTCCCTTGGGATTACTGGTCGTATGTTTAGCCCTCGCCATTGGTGACCCCCTAACTCCCTTTTGGTTAGAGTTGATCATTTTAACTGCGATCGCGATCGTCCCCATCTTCTGGATGCAGTGGAGCCGTCCTTTTGAAATTTTTAGTCTGTTGGTGATTGCCCTGCGCCCTGATGCCTTAACCGTTGAGCAACGAAAAATCCTGAGTTTATTCAAGACGACTAAACAGCGTGTCTTAGCTCTCGTCACTGCCTTAATGATGATGGTTCTACTCTGGTTAATTTATCAATTTGCCCCGATCGCGGCCTTGCCTGTTGTGAACTTTCCCCAAATAAGAATCTTAGGATTAATCATCGCCGCCGTAGCTTTTTTAGTCAGCAATTTATTTATCCAAGTTCCCATTAGTGTTTTAGGAATTCTCTTTACCAAAGAGGAAGCTTTTAGTCTGATTGAACCCCTAACACCAGAACAAATTCCCCAATCCTTAACGGTACCTGGATTCCGAGTCAAAAAAATTCCTCTTATTCCAGAGATGGCTGAATCCTAGTCTTGGGAAAAAAGCTTCAACAATAGTCTAGCGGGTCGTATCCCGCTTTTTATAGGGGTTTTGTCTAATTCCCATAACAGTAATTATCGGAATTAGAAATTTTACTGAGTTTTTCCTGAGTTCAGCTAGGCTTAGGATATCAGTTGATTTTTATTCTTGTTTTGGATGAAGTTTAAAATAGCGATCGCGTTTTTATGAGCTTTAAGAAGGGCGATCGCATTTTTCGTTTTCTAAACCAAATAAGGCTAATTCCACACCATAATATTTTTGAGTTAATCCCATCGGTATCATTCCCAATCGTTGAGTCACTCGAACCGAAGCTAAATTGTCAGGGTTAACGACGGCATAAATGATGGGTAATTGTAAAGATTGAAAACCATAATTTAAAATTTCCTTCGCGGCTTCCGTTGCATAACCCTTTCCCCAGCGATCGCGCCTCAGATGCCAACCAATTTCATAGTCTTGGGTCGCTTGTCCCTGATTATCGGGAAGTTGTACCAAAAGAATAGAACCGATCGCCACTTGAGTCGTTTTTTCAACTATTGCCCAACAGCCCGTTCCGTTATTGCGCCCTTGATATTTTTGGGTCATCTCTTCTAGGCGTTTTTGGACAGCTCCAAGATCGGGGTCTGGTTGTCGAATAAAGTGCATCACCCCGCGATCGCCGTAAATTGCAAACGCTGAATCAGTATCGCGATCGGGTTGCCAATGACGAATGCCTAATCGTTCCGTTTCAAAGAGCCATTGCTGAACCATGATTTTTAGATAGAGATTTTTAATCAAAAAAGCGTCTAGAGAGCCATTCTAAACGCTTTTTAAGTTATTAATCTAAAAAATGATGGTTAAAGTCAGACTCTATTCAATTAAGACTGTGATAATTG
>JBEIFD010000097.1:0-9369 GCA_040382535.1 Merismopediaceae cyanobacterium | reverse complement strand
TACGCGATCGCGTTGATTACCGAAAAAAATCAATACGAGCAGATTGTTATTCATGCCCAATACCATCTGAAAGATTTTTATCAAAGTTTCGGTTTTCAGCCTGTTGGAGAAACTTT
Organism: Merismopediaceae cyanobacterium; assembly: GCA_040382535.1. Taxonomy (GTDB): domain Bacteria; phylum Cyanobacteriota; class Cyanobacteriia; order Cyanobacteriales; family Microcystaceae; genus Snowella. The sequence continues at coordinate 9,253 of JBEIFD010000097.1, read as the reverse complement.
TGAAGAAGCAGAGATTCTCCATATTAAAATGATAAAGCCCATAATAAACACCATTAAAGATAACCATGTGTCTTAGAGTAGAAATTTTGTTGTCATTTACGTAATGATACAATGACGAAATATTGCTATCATGACAGAATAATCATTAATACTTAGAAACCTTTAAATCATGTCCCTACAAGAAGAAATTGACAAAACAAGGCAAGACATTCGGACGGACAGCTATTCAATGTCTATTGGAGAGTGGATAAGTCTTTATGAAAATAAAGAGATAGATATTCATCCAGAATTCCAAAGATTTTTTCGCTGGTCAGATTATCAAAAATCAGCTTTTATAGAATCAATTCTTCTAGGAATACCAATTCCACCAATTTTTGTTAGTCAAAGAGAGGACGGGGTTTGGGATGTTGTTGATGGTCTTCAGAGGTTATCAACAATATATGAATTTGTCGGTCTTTTAAAAAAAGAAGATCCAGAAAAAGAACTAGAAGAATCAATGGTAGCATTAGAAAAAACCACATATCTCCCTTCTTTAAAAGGTAAAAAATGGGATGATTCTAATGACAAAGATAATTCTCTCACTCAAACACAACGTTTATTAATTAAGCGAGCTAAAATAGCAGTTAATATTGTTGAGAAAGAAAGCGATGCAATGATTAAATATGAACTATTTCAACGATTGAACACAGGCGGATCAGTTGCGACCCCCCAAGAAGTTAGAACCTGTATTCTCTTAATGCTAAATGAAACACTATATAATTTAATTAGATCACTTGCAAATTACAAGAATTTTAAAAGTTGTATTGCTTTGAGCGATAGACTTTATGAAGAACAATATGATATGGAGTTAGTATTACGTTTTATTTTACTTTTTGATAAAGATGAAAAAAAAATTAATGAACTGGGGGGAGATGTTAGCGTTTTCTTAACAGAAAAAATGCGTGACATGTCCGTTGATAAAAATTTAGACTATAGCCGTATAGAAGAAGCATTTAAGAAAACTTTCGATATTCTTAATGAAACCACAGGAGACAGTAGTTTCAAGAGATATAAACCTGAACAAGATAAATTTCTTGGTGGTTTTCTTCTATCTGCTTATGAAGTAGTCGCATTAGGAATTGGATTTAACTATGAAAATTTACTTCCAGAAAACCAGGTATCTGAGCGTATAAAAAGTATTTGGTCAGATACAACTTATCAACAATGGTCTGGAGCAGGAGTAAATGCGGCGAGACGCTTGCCCCATCTTATTCCCCTTGGGAGAGTGATCTTTTCTGCCCCATGAAAATTAGAACTGTTGAAGAATTAAATAAAGCCTTTTCCGACGACCTTATTTGGCGAAAAAAAGAACTTTCAGAAGTCAAATCTTTAATAGAAGCCAAAAGTTTTTCCTCTCAAAAGCACAACGCATTAATTCGGAGTGGAATCTGTATTTTATATGCTCACTGGGAAGGTTTTGTTAAATTAGCAGCAAACTCTTATCTAGAATACGTTAGGACAAAAAAGCTTCTTTATCGAGAACTTTCGAGCAATTTTTTAGCCTTAGCAATGAAAGAAAAACTCAAAGAAGCAAAAGAAACGAATAAACCTTCATTGTATATACCTGTTTGTGATTTTTTTCTTTTTAATTTAGATGAGAGATCTTCTCTGCCCAAAGATGCTATTTCTACCGCATCAAATCTTTCTGCTGAAATCTTAAAAGAAATAACGTGTATTTTGGGGATAGATTTCTCGCCTTATTCTACTAAATCCGTACTCATAGACACGAAGCTCTTAAATGCAAGAAATACAATTGCACATGGTGAATATTTGATAATTGATACAAAAGAATATGTAGAGTTACATACGGCAGTTATAGAGATGCTTGAACTATTTCGTAATCAGATAGAGAATGCTGCTATTAATCAGGATTTTAGGCGAAGTTGATCTTAATAAAAACACAAAAAAGGATGAAAGAAAAAATGCTCCAAAGAGACATGATCGCTGAGATCGGGAATTTTATTTTTAATTAATTTTTAATTCCTTGAAAACAAACTAGATCCCAAATTTGGATAATTTTTCTTGAATTTCTCTCCGTTTTTGATTAACTTGACCACTACTGAATAAAGATTCTGCCTTGGCGATCGCGGTTGTGAGATCAGGACAAATACCACAGTGCCAAAGATAAAATGCCCCGTTCCAAATGACCGCTTTAGATAAAGGTTTTGTCTCTCCTGTTAGGACAGATTCTAGAGAAATAAAATATTCTTGGGTATTTTCTAACGGAATATCTTTCCCTGCAAAACCGTAGGGATGAGGATCAATTTTTAGATATTCAAACCCTTTTTCATTGTTGGGTTGACTTGCTGCCACAATCGTTGTTTGAGACAGCTTTAAATCACAACTACCTTCTAATCCTTTTACCAAGGTAAAATCACTGCCCCCCCGTTCCTGTAGGGCAACTCGAATCATATTTTCTGTTGGTGGATGGACATAACCCGCGATCAAATGGGATTTTCCCTGATAGGGCGACCAGATTAATTCCAAGGTGGCTAGGGGAGGACGTTTCCCGATTTCGTCTCGGTAGGAAACCAGTCCCTGGGCTAGGGGAAAATGACGGGGCATATAGTAAAAAGTAAAGCCCGTTTCTGTTAATAATTGCTGGGTGTGTATCAAAGAAAGGGAACGAAAATCTAGCCCTAATGCTTGAAAAATATTAATGAGGGGCAGTCCATATTTCGTAGGGAGAATATCTGCGCCATGTAAAATCACGGGAATGCCAACCGTTGCGAGCATTAGGGCCGTGAGGGGAATAATCGGCGCAGTACGACTCCGACCATCGTAGGGAACACCCAAAACGAGGGGAGTAGGATGAGTTCCTGTTAAAGGAGGGATTTTTTCTCCTAATTCGTCGTAGGCATCCAACATTCCTGCCAATTCGATGCCCGTTGGTCGTTTAATCCGATGGGAAATGAGAAACGCTCCAATTTGGGCGGGGGTTGCTGTTTGGGTTAACATCATTCGTCCCGCGATCGCAGCTTCAGAACGGGTTAAATCTTTTTTGGTATGTTGTCCACTACCGACTTTTTTCAGAAGTTCTCGAAATTGATCGCTCATTGTGATTTAACGAATAGATATTAATCAAGCATCGTCATTTTAACGAAATTGGTGGGGTTAGAAAAAAAAATTATGGGAATGGGGTTTTAAAATTTCTCAGAGCCGCGATCGCGTGTAATTTGACGACGGGTTCGGGATCATTAGCCAAAGTTTCTAACGTAGTTACTGTTTTCAAAATCTTTAACTGCCCTAAACTGTAGGCAAGAGCCTGGCGCATAGGTGTTTGTTGTAATAAGAAATGTTCTGAATTAAAGAAAGTGAGCAGAATTTCCGCCGATTCATTTTTTAAAGTCTCAACTCGTCCTAATACGCGAATAATTTCTATTGTGGCTTCACTTGAAACTAAGGTTAAAGCCTCTCCCAGATAGACTAAACTACTAGGATTTTCTGACCATACCAAAGATTGAATTAAAGTTAATTGCAATGGAATCGGAGTTTGAGGAGCTTGCAACACTTTAAATAAAATCCTGTTTCCCGCTTCAAAATTAATTTTACTAATGGCGATCGCGGCTTGTTGACAAATCTCTAAATTGAAATCATAGAGTAGGGGTTTTAGAGAATTTAATAATTCGGTTTGATCCAGATTTTCGGCTCGAAATCCCAAGGCAATGACGGCTTCCCTGCGGACAGGGGCGGCCAAATCCTTTAAAGCTGACCTTAAAACTAAAAGAATACGGGGATCAGAAAAATTGGCCAGAGTCGCGATCGCCTTCGTTCGGATGATAGTATCGGGATCATTTATTACCGATAATAACGCTTCAATCACCTCTGGACGGGGAATTTGGGTAAAAGCTTCGACTGCCAGTAAACGGGTTTCAGGGTTGGACAATAACGGATTGAGGACATCGATCGCTGATTGTCCAATATTGCCTAATGCCTTAGTCGCGATCACCCTTAGATCTTCATCTTCCCTCATTTGTAAACAGTCCACCAAAGCTAAAATGACACGGGGCTGATCAAATTCCCCTAAAATTCGTGCCGCAAACCAACGATGTTCGGACGCTTTTTCTTCATCTTCTAAAACAGTAATTAAAGGATCAATCACGCGATCGCCCAATTTCACCAATACCTTGGCCATATCCCAACGTGCCTGAAAATCACCTTGTTCGAGAATCCTGAGCGCGATCAGCAATACAGCCTCTATTTCTATCCCTTTTTTCCGCCCTTCTGTCTCTTCCTGTAAATAACGTTGAATCTCATCATAGGCCAAGGAAAAATCTTCTTCTCGTAATGCCTGAGTCGCTTGCGCCAGAAAGTGATTCATTTTTACATCGGACTCTAGCTTAATCGCAGTCATTTTTTTTGATAAATTTATTGGCTGATCCCATCTTAATGATCACCAGTATCGGCAAAACATCCCAAAATTTCATGAACAAAAAACATTAACCCTATGCGAATACCGCAAGTCTAAAAACTTTTCGTAACCAAAATTACAAAATAGCCCAGCGTCTCTCCCTAACCTAAAAAACTAAGAGATAAAACCTCCAAGAGCATTCGCGATCGCTAACCAGTAGAGCCGACATCACCATGACAGCAAGCAGTAAACTAAACAAAATCGAAAAAGCAAAAGCTGAAAAAGCAGGTTTAGCCGTTAAAGAGGAACTCGAACATTTTGCCGAAATCGGTTGGGAAGCCGTTGACAAGACCGATCTGGAAATGCGTCTCAAATGGTTAGGGATCTTTTACCGTCCCGTTACCCCTGGAAAATTCATGCTCCGTCTGCGAATTCCCAATGGTGTAATCACCAGCGTCCAGATGGGAGTTTTGGCAGAAATTGTGCAACGTTATGGGGATGATGGCAGTGCCGACATTACAACCCGTCAAAATCTGCAATTACGGGGCGTTCACCTGGAAGATATGCCAGATATTTTTCGTCAATTGAAATCGGTAGGTCTAACGAGTATCCAGTCAGGCATGGATAATGTCCGCAATTTAACGGGTTCCCCCGCCGCAGGGATTGATCCTGATGAATTGATTGATACCCGTGAACTGAATCAAAAACTCCAGGACATGATCACTAACCAAGGAGAAGGAAATCCTGCTTTCACCAATTTACCTCGCAAATTTAATATTGCCGTTGAAGGAGCTAGGGATAATTCTATTCATGCCGAAATTAATGATGTGGCCTTTGTTCCCGCCTATCAAAACGGTGAGTTAGGTTTTAATGTTCTCATTGGTGGCTATCTCTCCGCCCAACGTTGTGCCGAAGCCATTCCCATGAATGTCTGGGTTCCTGCCAATGATGATGTTGTGGAACTTTCTCGCGCTATTTTAAAGGTTTACAATGACAATGGATTAGCCACAGGACTACGGGAAAACCGTGCCAAAGCCCGATTGATGTGGCTGATTGATCATTGGGGAATGGAAAAATTTAAAGAAGAAGTCGAAAAATCGATGGGCAAACCCCTAGCCGAGGCCACTACCGAAGATGAAATTACCCAGGACAAAAAGGATCATCTAGGCATTCATCCCCAAAAACAAGCAGGTTATAGTTACGTTGGTCTGCACGTACCAATGGGGCGTTTTTCTGCTGAAACCATGTTTGAGTTGGCACGGCTGGCAGAGGTTTATGGAATGGGAGAAATCCGCTTAACTGTTGAACAAAATGCCCTGATTCCCTATATCAAGAATGAAAATCTGGAAACATTTTTAACGGAACCCCTGTTAGAACAGTTTTCGATTAACCCAACTCCCCTAACTCGTTCAGTCATTTCCTGCACAGGGGCGCGTTATTGCAATTTTGCTATCATTGAAACAAAGCAACGGGCTTTAAAAATGGCCCAGGAGCTTGATGCAGAACTCAATATTGGCGATCGCGTAAGGATTCACTGGACAGGTTGTCCCAATTCCTGTGGTCAGGCCCAGGCGGGAGATATTGGACTGATTGGCACAAAAGTTCGTAAAAATGATCAAACCGTAGAAGGCGTAAATCTCTATACGGGTGGAAAAGTGGGTAAGGGAGCAAAATTGGGAACCCTCACCGAGAAAAGTATTGCCTGTGATGACCTGAAAAATGTCCTCAAAAACTTATTAATTGAACAATTTGGGGCAACAGAAAAGGTCTAGGGTTTCAGGATGGATTAACTGAGCTTAACCCATCCGATTACTCTACTCTTTAACCAGGAATAACTCTTTGAGCTTTGGCGTAATAATTGAGTCGGTCTTGTAATCCATTTGCAGGATCGCGTCCATTCACCCTTTGGGATACTTTACGACAACTTGCCCCACTATCAACCAGGGCATTCATTTTATTGTTATGCCACCAAAAACCTGCACTGGTAAAGGGATAGGTTGCCGCAACATAATTGACACCTTCCATCACTCGTGGATCACCAATATAATTAGCAAACGCTTGGTAATTGGCTCGTCCCGTAAGTTGAATTGCTCCTGCACCTTTGTATTTAGGCCCGTCTCCTTTTTGGGTATTCCCCAAATCTTTGCGATTTTCGTAGGCCCATCCCGATGCTAACTCTTTAAACCATTTTAATCCTCCCGATTCATGGGCAACCTGAGCCATAAATTGCCGAATGCGCAGGGGAGTGTTGATTTCAAACCGTCTCAAACAATTGTTGAGATCTTCTAAATCATCGTGTTGAATTGCTCTTCCACAAATGGCTTCTACTTGAGTTTTGGTAATGAGGTCAACATTGACAACCATTTCAATCTCATTGGGCTTGAGCTTGAGGAGTTCACACCAGGTATTTTCACCCACAATGCCGTCCTCTGTTAAACCGACAGGCGAGTATTCGCACTTTTCTTTAGGACGCATTTCTTGAAACTTTTTAACGGCGGCTTCAGTGATTCCACCAAAGTCTCCATCAATATCGTCAATATCCATGAGTCCCCAATTAGCTAGTTGGGATTGTAGTCGTTCCACCAAAAAGCCGTCATCACCTTTTTTGAGAATAGTTAATTTTTCTGTCATACCAAACTGACTCCTAAGATCCCATTTTTGAGTTGAGATAGTTTAAAGATAATTCTTGATCACTTTTTATCTCGATATTATTTTAGGAGAAATGTTACTATATTACAAACAAAATCAGCTTTATCCTGAGTAATTTTCTTTATCTAAGTATTTTCTCGGTATTCCACTTTTCATGAATTTTATGTTTAGTGTTTATTACTGATCGCATTTCTACTTTGGACTTCTGTTGAGATTAAGGTTCCGTAAAAATTAGGTAGTTCCTGACCTCTGGTGATAAAATGTTCTCAAAAAATAGACTGAATCCGTTTTAAAAATAAAGCAACAGGTTATGTCAAAACCAACTCCGACGTACTTATGAAAGATCCCTGGCTAGCCGTTAATTTTTCCTTGTTTTTTCCTGGACTAGGACAACTCTATGCAACGAACTTTATCCGAGGAGTCATTCTCATCATCCTCCAGGGTTTATTAATTGGAACGGGTTTGTGGTCGGTCTTTAGTCCAGAGGGAGACGTGGCTAGTGGGTTGATTTATTTGGCGATCGCCATTGGAGTTTACATTTTCAATCTCTTTGATGCTCTTTTGTTGATTTATTATCAGGCTCCCGAAGTTTACCAGGAAAGAATTCCTCGCAAGATCAAAAATCCTTGGTTTGCGGTTGCTATTTCTCGTATCTTGCCTGGCTTAGGTCATTTTTATACTAATCAATCGGTTTTAGGCTTGATTTTGATGACTACCAGCCTAATTTCTCTACGCTTACAGGTTTTTTATTGGCCTCTCCTCATCCTGACTCCTTTGATTGCTGCGATCGCGGCTTACCATGCCCATATCAATTTTTCTCGAACGGCTAAACGAACTCTGATTTCCCTCATGGCAGGGGCAATTTTCTTCGTCGGACTGCTGATTAATTACATCCCTAAAGGAATTGATCAGCGATTGGCGATGTTTATTCTTCCCAGTCAGTCCATGCACCCGACTCTCGAAACGGGCGATCGCATTTTTGTGGGCAGAGATCAAAACTACCAACCCCAACGTCAAGATGTGATTGTTTTTCGTCCGCCAGAAAACCTCAAAGAACTCGATCCGAATCCCTCCGACTATTACACCAAACGCATTATTGGATTGCCAGGGGAAACCGTGACGATTCAAGGAGGCATTGTCTATATTAATGGCACACCTTTAGTAGAAGATTATTTAGCCGAAAATCCTGACTATGAATTCAAAAGTCCCGTGATTCCTGACAATCAATATTTTGTTTTAGGAGATAATCGTAACGATAGTTTTGATTCCCATATTTGGGGAATGTTACCGAGAGAAAATATCTACGGAAAAGCCTATAAGATTTATTGGCCTCTCCAACGAGTGCGATCGCTTCTGAATACTGATTAAGAAAACGCGATCACACTTTTAAAAATCATGAGTGGGATATGTCAGTTGCGTCCGTCTGCGCTCTAGAATCTGACTCTTCACGATTACTTCTCTTGGACAAGTCAATGAAAGTCTGTTCGTCCCAGCATCGTATAAACTCAAGTTCTTGATTTTCTATGGCTAAAAAAATAGATTTGGGCAATATTTTAGCATCAACATCTCCCACCTCTTCTTTAAATATTTCTTTACAGGCATCTTTAAGTAACTCATAAGAACAATCATATTTTTGCAACCATTCGTCTGATTCTTTATTGTCTTTAATCTTCTCTTTAATATTTTTTCTACGTTCTTCGTTTATTTTCAGTGATTTATCTTTTAATATTAACATTTTATAAGACTGATTTTTGATTTCGCTATAGATTTCTTTTGTTCTCTCTTTTGATGTAAATTCACAATAAATATCTAGTATGTAATATCTAAATAATATCTTATCTAGATTATTTAAAAAAAGATCTATATTTTTCTTTAAGTTTTTTTTTGATTCAGATTCTACCCACTCTTTCTTTTCTTGTGCATTCATATTTTTATGATTGAACGGCTTGAATTTTTCTGTTAACCAATCTCTCTCAATCCATAAAGTATGATATTGTTCTATCATTGCTTTCTCAGCTTGTGAAAAAAAAGACATTAGCTCATTTTTAACTTCTATTTTACAATTCATGATATCTTTTTTTACTCTATTTTTATCTAAATAACCAACTAAAACTTTAGGTATCCAATAACCAAACTTGGTAGTTATTCCATACATACCCCAGTCTATAAAAAATTTAGTATTATAGCGGTATTCACATGAGTGAGGGGTAGTCG